>CAYHRZ010000261.1:0-7630 GCA_964359125.1 uncultured Klebsiella sp.
CCGTTGGTGACCACGGCGACGAGGTTGCCCTTGGCGGTGTACTTGTAGACGTCGTCGGGGTTGCGGTGGATGGCGAGGCAGGGCTCGGCCACGCCCGGCGTGTAGGCCAGCGACAGGTCCCGCTGCGTGTGGAGCGGCTTGGTGGGGACGATCTCGAGCTTTCCCGCCCGCCCCTCGCTGTGGTAGTCGAGCGCGTCACGTTTGAAACTCATGGGCCACCGGGAGGTCGGCGCTCCTATCGCGGCCCTCGCGGGACCGGTGGGCCCCGGCGCGCGCCCTAGGCGGCCGGTGCGCCCCAGGCGCGGGCGATGGTGAGCTCGGTGCCGTGGATCAACTCGGCGTGGCCGCTGCCGCACACCGGGCAAGGGTGCTCGTCGGAGGGATACTCCGCGCCGCAGTCCAGGCAGCGAAGGGCGCCCGCAACGCGCGTGATCAGCACCTCCACCCCGGGCAGTTCGCGACGGAGGGCGTCACCGAGCAAGCCGGCGTCGAGCTCCACCAGCTCGCCTACGTGGACCTCGATGCCCGCGAGGGCGAAGCTGCCCGGCAGCTGTTCGCGCAGCCCGGCGACGAGCTGCTGGCAAACCTCGCTGATGGTCGACACCACGGGGCGGTTATCGCGGCGACCGTGCAGACCCCCCTGGGCCCCGGCCAGCGTGCCATTCGCTTTCGCGACGCCATCGTGGCCGGGGATGCCGCCCTGGCAGCGCGCTGGGCGGGCGAACTCGACGAGGCGCACCGCTACGAGGTGCTCCTGGGCGACGCGGTCCGCGACGGCCGGGGTGACTTCGCGGCTGCGGGGGCATTCCTTTCCGGCGAGGCCAACGGCGACTGGCTGCCGCTGTGCCGCGCGCTGCTCGGCGAGGCCGACACCGCGCTCGACGACGAGGCCGCGAGCCTGGTGGCGGCGCGGGTTGTCCCCGATCGCTGGGTGGTGGGCGGCAGGCCGCTGGCGGAGCGCCTGTACACCATGGACGACGCGGCCCGGGCCTACGCCGCCGGCATCGACGGGCTCACGATCGTCGACGCCTTCGCCCACGAGCCGCTGCACGCTGCCGTGTGGCGGTACTACCGGCGGGGAACGTTGTTCGCGCTTGGACCGCGGCCGATGTTGGTGCTTGCGGGTCGCGCGGCGCTCCGCTAGGCTACGCTCGGGCACGAGGAGGTTGAATGTCTCCCCTTCGCGCCACCGTGTTTTCCCCCGTCGTGATGCTGGCCCTGCTCCCGGGGCGTGCCGAGGCCTTCTGCGGCGCCTTCGTCGGCGATCCCGACGACACCATGAGCAATACCAGCAGCCAGGTGATCCTCGCCCGCGACGGCACCACCACCACCCTCACGGTGGTGATGGACTACACCGGGTCGGCCGAGGAATTCGCCATTCTCCTGCCGGTGCCCGAGGTGCTCGGCAAGGACGACGTGCAGTCGCTGGACCGCACGCTGGTGGAGTGGATCGGGGCCTACACCACGCCCCGGCAGGTGGTGTACACCTGCGACACCGTGTTCGCGACGTCGGACGCCACGCCGGTGGCGGGGTGTGGGCTGGGCTTTGGCTGTATGAGCAGCTACGACCTAGAAAATGCGGCGTTCAAGGACGCCGCCGACACCGGTGTGCGCGTGGAGAACTCCTTCACCGAGTACGGCTACGAGTTCGTGGTGCTGTCCGCCGAGGAGTCGGGTTCGCTCTACACCTGGCTCGACAACAACGGTTTTTCCGTGCCCGCCGGGGGGGAGACGGTGCTCCAGGACTACATCGACAGCGGCACCTACTTCCTCGCCGCCAAGGTGGCGCTGAGCAAGGTGGAGATGGTCGACGGCTGGTTGCCGCCCATCCAGCTCAGCTACCAGTCCGACCTGTTCGGGCTGCCGATCCGCATCGGGACAATCTCCGCCACCGGGCCCCAGGACGTGGTGATCTACACGCTCACCAGCGTGGAGACCGGCGGCCAGGTGAGCATCACCAACTACCCGGAGTTGTCGCTGCCCAACGAGTGTACCTGGTCCGGCAGCGACTTCGGCACCTTCTACAACGAACACTTCGCCGCGGCCCACGAGGCGCAGGGTGCCGGCTGGGTGAAGGAATACGGCTGGGACCTCGAGCCCACGGCCGCCGCCACCGGCTACCACTGCGACCCCTGCACGGCCACGCCCGCCGCGCCCACCGCCGACGGCACCTTCGGGGCCTTCGGCCTGCCGTCTCGCAGCGCCTACATCACCCGCTTGCACGCGCGCTACTCGCCTGAGCAAGCCACCACCGACCTGGTGTTCGCCGAGTCGGGCATCCTCCGCGCCCGCGACCAGCTCAAGTACATCGACCCGCTCCCGGAGTTGGAGTCGCTCTTCCCCGACTGCGACGCGGGCTGGGCGGAGAACCCCGGCAGTTGCCCGGTGGATCCCGAGCCACGCGACACGGGACTCTTGTGGTTGGCGCTGGGCGGCAGCCTGGGGACGGCGCTGGCCTTGCGCCGGAAGCGGCGTTGATCCCCCTCGACATCTGGCTGGGGGGGCAGTTCCTAGGGGCGCCGCCGCTGGAGGTGAGCGTCGACAAGGAGGTGGTGGACGCGGCGACCGCCTTGCCCCGCGCGCGCCTGGCGGTGGAATTCGGCGTCCCCGGTGGGGATCCCAACGCCACCGTTCACCTGTCACTCAACGGTGCGCTGTGGTCGGGCACCTACGCCCTGGGCATCCCCTACGACGCCACCAGCTACGAGGTGGGTGCCGACCTCGTCATCCGGCCCTGGTTGTTGCCGCGGCCCGACGACGCGTCCCTGCCCGCCAACCTCCGCCTGTTCTCCGACTTCGCCGTGGGGCTGAGGGTGATCGGCCTGGAGCAACCGTGGTGGCCGGACCAGCTTCGCCCGGGACTGGCCGGCCGCGCGGGACTGGGACTCGCCTTCGGCAGCGAGAAACGCCAGGGTCAAGTCGCCCTTCGCTACGAGGCGATGATCGCGGGTCTAGGCAAGACCGGCACCGTCGACTCGGCGGCCCAGGACATGGACTGGACCTGGAGCCCCAGCGGGAGCCGGCTCTGGGCCGAACTAGGGTTTGGATTCCGGTAGTTCCCTGGGCTGGGGCTGCGGGCCGCGCCAGTTGTAGTGCACGCTGAACCAGGGCAACGGCAGCACCTGGGTGTAGCCGCTGAAAACGGCCGCGTCGAAGGCCCCCAGGCCGAGGTCGAAGCTGACCCGCTTGGTGTAGAAGCGCAGGGCGAAGCTAGGGACAAACACCACGTCGGCACCGGTGGTGCTCGGCGCGCGGACGACGAGGAAGTTCTCGCCCAACAGCCCGAGGGCCGGGCCAACCCGGTGCTGGAAGGCCGCGGTGAGGAAGTAGGTGGTTTCCTGTTCCTGGTGGGCGTAGATGCCGCCGCCGCCGAGGCTCAGGTGTCGCGACCGCTTACCGATGCCGAGCACCCCGTAGAGGCTGGTCCAGCCGGTCTCGGCGAAGCCGGTGAAGTGTGCACCCACGGCCATGCGGTGGCGCTCCCCCAGCGGCGCGCCAAACTTCAGGTCAAGGCAGTAGTTCTGCGAGTAGGGGCTGGCGCTGAGCGGGAGCACCGAGCTGGCCACCACGTCGAAGTAGGGACCCAGGCCCACCCCCACGGTGGTGAGCGCCACCTCTTCTTGCCCAAAATAGCCCGACAGGTTGCCCAGGTTCCACGCTGACTTGCCGAGCAGGTAGCGCGATCCGCCGGGGGCCTCGTCGAGGTCGTCGCGCAGGTCGAACTCGCCGGGGGCGGAGGGCTTGTGCCCGGGCCGCCGGGGGGGCAGTGGCGTGTCCTCCTCCACGTCATAGCGCACCTCGGTCACGACGTCTGAGCTCACCTCCATCACGACGGCGTTGCCGAGGGTGAGCCGGTACTTCCCGCTCTCCAACAACACCACGTCGCCCTCCAACTGCTGGCCGTCGACCAGGACGAGCACGTCGTAGGCAAGGGCCGAGGCGGCGACGATCAAGAGCACGGGCGGTCAGGGTAGCACGGTTGCGACGCCTCCATGGGGTGGACGCGGCTGAGTGGCGGGTAGGCTGGCCACGCCGGGAGCGCAACCTTGCGGTTTAATTTGATGTGTATATGGTGATATTTGTGTCGCGCTCCCGTCCTCGCCCTCGCTACGACTGCCGTCCCTCGCGGGCCCAGGCGGTGCTCCTGCCCCCGCGAGGGCAGGATTCCTGCGGGGTGGATCGCGGGGATAGGGATCGGTTTGCAGCGCGGTTCGTTTCCCCCACGGCCCACTGGGCACGAGAGAAGTCATGACGACGGTGAACCAGCGGCGTCCGCACCTGGTGTTGTGGGGTCTGAGCAACTTCGGGCAGAAAGCAGCAGTTTTCTTCCTTGCAACGCGAGCGGCGCGCGGGGGAGCCCTCACCATCGTCGTGCCCCGGCGCGACCAGTGGTTGTTCGAGAACGCCAAGCCGACCGTGCCGGAGTGGGAGCACTTCGCGAGTGTGAAGGAGGCGCTCGGGCGGCAGGGACCCTCCGTCCGCGTGTTGTTCGACGACCAGCTTGCGTACCTCGCCCGTGCGGTCGTGGAGCAGCGCACAACCAACAGTCATCTCGTCGTGGGGTACGTCACCACCGCCGCCGACGAGCACCTCGCGGCGGCGACGGTACTCGTGGAGCTGTGCGAGCGCGTGCTGGTGGAGAAGCCGCTGTCGAACTCGTTCGACGACTTCGAGGGTTTCACGAGGCTAGCCGCGAGAGCGAAGCAGATCGGCTGCCTGCTCGTGGGCGCTGAGCACTACCTCCTCCGACCTGCCTCCCTGCGCGCGATGGCGGACGCGGGGCTGTTCGACCGGAAGATCACCGAATCTGGCCAGGGCGATCCCACACCTGCGGACGGCACGCCACCGCGCTGGCTCGACAACTTCCTGACCGCGCACGCCGGGTGCGCGCTCACCTACGAGTTCCAGTTCGCGGAGGCCGGCAGCGTCGCGGAGGCGTTGATGCGACCGGGCGCGTTCAACGACGGTGCGGCGCTCGACGTGGCGGTCTCGCACGGGCTGGGCGCCCTGGCGAACATCTGCGTGAAGTTCGGGGTAACCCCGCGGAAGTTGCTGGAGACGCGATTCGAACTGCGCGCCTGGTGCGCGGTCGACGCGCACGGGAAGCGGGTCACGGCGTCGGTCAGCGAGACCGCCGTCGAGGTGGTGTGGCGCTTGCCCCAAGAGGGCAAGCGTGGGCCGCGCACGGTGATCCTCCGCAGCGGGAAGTTGTTCGAGAAGGCCGACAGGTACTGGCGGCTGTTCTGCACGGACCCCGTAGGTGCGGCCGCGCCCGCGAGGAGGCGGTGCGTGGTGCGCAAGCGGGCGTCGGCCGACGCCGCCACGTGGAAACAGCTCACCGGCTCCGAGAAGCTGCTTTACGGCTGCGGCCTCGGCGCCGATGGAACCACGGTGGTCGACTTGCCGACGACTACGGCAGGTTCAACGAGTGTCCAGCCCCGAGGCGCCGTCATGAGACGCAACGCCTTTGGTGGCTATCGCGCCGACCGGCAGGGTCGCGGTGACCCAGAGGCCCACTCGGCGCAGTCAGCGTTGATCGAGGCCCTTTTCTCCGCCGAGCTCAGCGAGGACGATCCCCGGGTGCTCTCCATCGCGAAAGCGATCACGATTGGGCAGATTGCCCTCGGCGTGCAGCAGGCCTGCTTGTCGGTGCCGTTGCGACCCTACAACGTGTGCGAGCGCGTGGCCGCGGTGTTCCCCACTGACCCGGTCGCGCTTCGCAAGTTGCGGGCGGCGACGTGCTGCATGGCGCCGGTGTCGATGACCGTGCTCTCTCGGTTCACCTTCCGCGCGGACGAGGGCGGGGGGCGGACGGAAGTGGCGCGGTTGATCGGGTCCCAGTTCCGCGGAGCGAGCCTCCAGACCACCGTGGTCGACGTGCCGCGGCACCCGACCCGGGGGCCCGACCCCGACGCAGACGCACTCGTCGCCCAGCAGGTCGTGGCACAACTCGCTCGGGCGGTCGGCGTGGCGATCCAGTCGTCGGCCAACGCCGAGGAGGTCCTCGGCTTGGCTGCCAAGGCCTCGTGGAGGGAGCGTGCCGTGGTCGTCAACGGCGTCGACCGGGTGGCAGCGGCCGAGTGGCCGAGCGTGGCGCGGGTGCTCGCCCTCCTCTGTCCCCACGTGGGCGGGCTCGCGGTCACGTCGGCGTCGTCGGGACGGACGGTGGGGTGTGCGGTCCGGCTGCCGGGTGGGGTGGCATCGACGAGGTCCGCCCACGCCCTCGACGCGCACGGACGTGTGATCGCGGACGACATCGTGGTGCGCGCGGACGGCAACATCGAGCTGGCGAGGATGATCGGCCGGTACCTGCACTTCGCGTCGCCGGGGGCGCCCAGCGGCATCGACGTTGCAACCTGGCGTTCGTGGCTGATCGCAAGCCTTTGCCTGCCGCTCACGCTGGTCCCCGCCACCGCGCGACAGCGCCAGCGGGTGGCGCGCGTCATCGTCGGGAAACTCACGGCCGCGGAGCGGCGGGAGATGGCGGTGCTCGCCCAGGTGGGCGGTCGTGTGCAGGTACCGGTAGGGAAGGGCGCAATCGAGGCGGCCTACGACTGGGTAGACGAAGGAACGTGCGCCATCCCTTCCCCGCTTCGCCAGGTCCTGCTCGCCGGTGACGACGCGGCCTGCGACCGGGTGGCCCTCGACGTCGACACCCGGCTCTCGTTGCTGGTCGACAACCACCGCCGCGTCGCGGAGGGTGCCAAACCGGCCCCGGGGCCGGTCGACGTGGGCCCGGACCGGGCGCGTGCCTCCGAGCGCACCGTGCTGGCCGACCGGTTCCTCCGGATGCCCCTGGGCGAGGTGCCCTTCGACGGCCCCTTCGGCGACCTTGTCCTGGACCTCGTCGATCCCATCGACCGGAAGATCGCGGCCGTGGATCCCGAGTGCGTGGCCGCGCGTCGCTTGCTCAAGCGCCTGGCCGACCCGGAGCGTGGGAGCGAGTTGGCGCTGCCGCCGTTGCTACTCGCGCGCTTGAGCACGATGCACGCCCGCGTGAACCTGGAACTCGCCACCGCGAGCGCGTCGGGGCACCCGGCGGAGGTCGGTGAATCGGCGCTGTCGCGACACCTCGCGGCGACGTTCATGGCGCTTTGGTGCCGGAGCCTGGGCGAGTACCTGCCCGGCGCCTGGGCGTGCGGCCCGGACGCCGCCGACGTGGTGACCTACGCGGTGGCCACGCTGCGGGTAGAGCGCGTGGGCGCGGGGGGCGGGCGGCCGCGGAGCATTGCGGGCAAGGCCAACAAGCCAGCTCCCGTGCGCGGCCAGCCTTCGCGCTTGTTGTGGAGCGATCAACCTGGGCATACGCCCCCGTGGGGGCTCCCCCTCGCACGCGACGTCTTTGTACAGAACTGCCTAGCGTCGCATCACCCCGGAGACGGCAGCGCGCTCGGGACCAAGACCCGCGCCATCGCCCTCCGCGCGGCGGCCTGGGACGCGCTGGTCGGCCCGCGGGATGCAGCGGCGGATGGACCCGACCGTGCCCAGGCGGGTCGCCTGCTCCGGCAGTCGGCCACGGCGGAGCGGGAATTCACCGGCCCCGGGCCTTCCGAGTACGGCGAGCGTGCGGAGGTGGAGGCCTTCTACCTCTGCGACGACGGCGAGGAGCCCGACCCCCAGACGGACGCGG
>CAYHRZ010000262.1:0-7615 GCA_964359125.1 uncultured Klebsiella sp.
GGTGCAGGCGAATCCCCGCGCCCAGGCCTTCGTCGACCGGGCCGACGCTGACGATCTTGTCGCCCACCACCAGCACGCCAACATCACGACGCAGCTCACCGTTCGTCCAGGCCGCGTCGGGCAGGTACCACTTCACTCTTTCACGCCCAGGAACTCCCAGCCACCCCCGGGCTTGGGGCCAAAGCTGAGCACGAAGCGCCCAAACACCGACTCCACCACCAGGTCGGCGGCCTGCGACGGGGGGGCGGTGTTGTCGACCGAGCGATCCAGCAAGGACGTGAGTCCGCTGAAGCGTAGCTTGATCTTGTTGTCTTCGATGACGTTGCTGTCGGCCACGATCACGGCGCCCGCGTAGTGCAGCTCGAAACGAGGTCGCAACCACGCCATCTCCGCGGGCAGTTCCACGGTCAATGCGTCGCTCACCAGCCCGCTGTCGCGACTTACCTTGGCGGATCGGCCGGCTTCCCGCGCGATCTGTCCCCAGCGATCCGGCTCGTTCTGCTTCGCGGCCCGGGCCTCGGCGATGCGGTCGGCCTTGTACTTCTCGGTGTCGACCCACATCACCCCGTCGTCGGTGACGAGGATGGCGCGCATGTCGACGATGTCGTCCTCCGTGCGGAGTTTGCCGAACACCTCGGTGTCGACGTCGATGGTGCCGAAGTCGGTCTTGGCCCGGGGCCCGACCTCGGGCACGGTGCGCTCGCCCGCGAAGGTGACGTAGTCGCCGGTGAGCATGTCGGTGAAGCGCACGCAGAGCACCAGGGCGGCGTTGCGCAGCGTTCGCTGGCTGCGGTTGTCGACCGCGATGGAGAACTTCTGGCCGAGGCCGAACATGGTCTTGTTGGCGCGGAGGTCGATCCAGGCGTCCTCCGGGAAGATGCTGCGGAGGTCGTCGCCCAGCACCGCCTCGGCCCAGCTCAGGTCGGCGAGGATGTAGTCCCACTGGCCCTGGGCCCGCCGGCGCTCGAAGTGCTCGATCACCTTGCGCTTGCCGGCAGCGGGATCGCCGCGCTGGTAGCCCAGTTCGGCCTGGTGCAGCTCCGGGGAGAAGTAGCCGGCGCCCACCATGGTGGCGCTGTAGGACTCCACGATGCCCGCCCCCGCGCGCGACTTCCGCAGGGTGCTGCGGGTGCGGTAGAGGTCGAGTTTGCTGTCGAGTTTCTGGGCTTGCTGGGGGTAAGAAACCGAGGCGTGGTCGAACTCGGCGCTGGCTCCGGCGACGTTCCCCTGCCGGGCGAGCATCACGCCGCGGAGCAAGAACACCGGCGCGGCGGAGCCGGGGTGTTCCTCGAGGAACGTGTCGAGCAACGCCGCCGCCATGGCCAACTTCTCGGGATCGTCCGACTCGATCCACGCCCGCGCCAATAGCAGGTGCGCCTCCTCCTCGTGGGGCGCCAGGGCGATGGCCGACTGGGCCTCCCGCTCCACCTCCGCCCAGGCCTCGCGGCGCGAGGCCATCCAGGCCCGGTCCCGGTGCAGCGACACCCGGTCGTACTGCTCCATGTACTTGGCCCAGACGACGGCGTAGTCCATCGAGGTGCTGATGAGCTCGCTCTCCAGCTTGTCGATGTCGCGGATCAGCTTACGACGCTCGGACTCTGCCCTCCGCAGCTCTGCCAGTCGCTGCTCGGCGGCCTCCCGGTCAAGTTGAAAGTCGACGTTGGGGGTGAGTCCACCCTCGCCCTGCACGCCGACCACCGAGAGCGTGGTGAGCACGATGTCGCGACTGAGCGACCAGCTCGCCTCCTGCGCCTCCTTCTCGTTCTGCTTGGCGTAGAGCTTCATCTGCGCGTCGAGAATCTTGCGCCGCGCGTCGAGGACTTCGATCGGCACCCCCCGCCAGTCCTCCCCGGCCACGCCGCGGAGGAAGGCGTGCAGGTCGTCCTGGTTGCGCATCGACTCGTCGACCTGGCGCAGCACGCGCACCGTCTTGTCGATGTCGAGGTCGCCGCTCTCCTTCGACAGCCGTTCGCGGGCGGGGGCGAACACCGCCTCCGCCGCGTCCTGCTGGGCCCTGGCCTCTGCGGCCCGCTGGTCCGACCACCAGTTCCACCCGAGTCCCGCCACTACGAGCAACGCCAACACGCCGGCGGCGACGGCCAGGCCGCAGCCCTTGGCGAAGCGCTCCCCGGTGGGTGGAGTGGTCATCGCCGCAACGTCACGCACCGGGCCCCGCCCGGCCACTTCCCGCGGTATAGTGGGCAACTCGGAGGCAGAGATGGCCAAGGCCCGCGCGTCGACCGTCGAGCGGATCGTTTCCCGCGCGAAGGGCAGCGGCTTGCAGCGGAAGTCGATGCCCGGCGGCGGCGAGGTGTTCACCGGTGAGGTGGCGAGCCGATCGCTCGATGCCCTCGGCGCCCGCGCCATGACCGTGGATCACTCGATCATCGTGTCGGAAGACTTCGACCCCAGCAAGCCCGAGGACCAGGCCCTATTCGCCCACGAGCAGCACCACTTGGAGCACTCCGGCGGGCAGGGCGAGCACTCCGGGTACGACGGCGAGGAGCAGGCCGCGCGGATGGTGGAGCGGATGGTGCTGCACCGCGCCAAGGCCGGCGGGGCCGAGATGCACGAGGCCTCGCACACCTCCGCCCCGGGCGGCGCGCCCACCGGGAGCCACGGCGCCGGTCACGAGCGCGACGCGTCGGCCGAGGCCCAGGGGGACCCGATGCGTGGGTACTCCACCATGCGCGCGCAGGGGCTGTCGCACGCGGAGATCGTGGCCCGGATCGCGAGGGAAGCGGTGTCGGCGCTGGATGCTGGCCGGGACCAGCGCAACGAGCGCTACGGCGACAAGAAAGGGTTTCTCTAGCTCGAGCGGGTCACTCCCCGGGGGGCTCGGGGTCGGGACTGAGGAACTGCTTGACGTGCGCGTACACGCGAGGATCGACCTGCATCGCGGCGTGGTGGATGCCGCCCACGTGGTGGACGGTCACGTTCGCCGGTGAGGCCCCGGCCCCGGTGGCGCTGTCGACGCGCACGAGGAGGTCGCCGAGGAACCTGCTCGCCGGGTGAGTCTCGGTGCTGCCCACCGTACCCGCGATGAAACACCACGCGATGTGCGGTGGCAGGTCGAGGGCGAGGGGGTTCCCACCGCGCGCGTCGGGGTCGCGCCCCGCCCACTCGGCGTCCTGCGCGTAGCCGAGACGCAGGTCCTTGATCCCCGCGCTGCGGGCCCGCAGGAGCCGCCCGGTGATGACGGTGGCGGGCAGGTCGACCGCGGCCAGCAGGGCGGTCGCCACGTGGGCCAGGTCTTCGAGCGGGGCGCCGCGCAGCGGGGAGCCAAGGGTGACGACCCGGCGAACGTGGTTCACCCAGGGCTGCCCCTCGGCGGCGGCAAGGTGACAGGCACTCCGCGACACCAGCCCGCCCATGCTGTGCCCCACCAGCACGAGTTCCGTGAGGGGGACCGGCCAGTGGGCCACCAGGTCGGCCAGCCGGGCCGCGAGGGATCGTCCACTCTCGGAGATGTGCCGGCCGGTGTTGTAGCGGGCGTACACCGGCGTGTAGCCGAGATCCGACTGTAACAACGTGCCGAAATTCGCGTCGGGGTGCCCGAGGAGGCGCTCCGCGTCGAGGCACCACGACCACTCGGTGGTGGCGAGGCCGTGGACGAGCACCACGATCTTCCCCGTGGCAGGGGCGGGTACGCCGGCCCCGCCAGGGTGGATCCACGCGTCGACGGTGCGCAGCGCCATGCGGAGGTCCAGCTCGTTGAACTCGCTCGCGAGGTGGTCGCCCACGAAGCCGTTGACCGCGCCGACGACGGCGTCGATGGCCACGGTCGCGCTCCGGACGGCATCGGACCGCAGGGGCACGAGCGCTTCAGCGGCGCCGTCCGCGGGCCCGAAGACGTCGAGAGCGGCATCGCTGCCCGCTGCGACGGCGTGATTCACCAGTTTCACCGCCCGGAGCACGGCCGAGGTGGCGAGGCGCCGGGCCCGGTCCGCCTCCCGAGCCGGGCCAGCGTACTTCCCGGTGTGCGCGAGCACCCGCATCACCGTGCGTGCGGTGGACTCGTGACCGAGCGCGACGAGGTTGACCGTTTGATCCACCGCGTCGTGGACCAGCGATTTCGTGCCCCGGACGCGTCGCATGGCGGGGTGTATCGCCCGGCGGCCGCGGGTGGGTGGATCCTACCCCCGCTCGACCCGTGCCGCGTCGGCTAGCTCCTTCCGGCCCGCCAGCAGCGGCGTGACGCGCTGGCGCAGGTGGCCAGGGAGGCGGCGGTCCAGGATCTCGACGATCTCCCGGTCGCCGTAGCGGGCGGAGAAGTGGGTGAGGAGGATGGACTCGTTCTGCAACAGCTCCCCGCGTTCCAGCAACTGGTCGAGGTGCACGTGGCCGCTCTCGCGCGCCTTGGCCACGGGAACCCGGCCGTCGAGGAAGGTGCACTCGATGACCAAGAGCCGCGCGGTCCGCACCGCCTCCTCCCGTTCGATCACCTCGGGGAGCGCGTCGCCGGTGAAGGCGAACTCCACCACCTCGGTGGTGTTGCTGACCTCGACGCCCGTGGCGCGCAGCTCGCGGATGCCACGCTGGTCGAGGTGGGCCAGCTCCGGCTTGAGCCGGTGGCGTTGTTTGCGGAGCGCGTAGCCCTGGCAGGCCACGCGGTGGGGCGAGCGGAAGGGGGTGGCCACCCACCCCTTGCCGAGGTCCACGCGGTCGCCCGGGCCGCACGGGACGACGTTCACCGGGAAGTCGGACTGGTCCAGGCGCCGCCACACGTCGAGCAGGGCGCGCAGGTCGGCCTCGTTCTCCCGCGGCACGTACCAAGTGGGCGGCTTGATCTTGTAGAGATCCCGTGTCGCGGCGTGGTAGGCGATGCCGCCCATGTGGTCCATGTGGGCGTGGGTGAGCAACACCCGGCTGCGGCGGATGGCGGAGTGGGGACACCGCCCGATGTCGAAGCAGAGGTCCAGCCCCGGCAGTTCGATGCAGGTTTCGATGCCGCCGATGCTCACGGCGTGGACCAGGTGGCCGGCGAGGCGCATCCCGCCTCCTATGCCGACCGCCACGTGGCGCCGCGACACGGCGGGACGATCGGTGACTAGTCGCCCCCGCGTCCCGGTGTTTATGAGTCGCCGGAGCGTGACGGCCATGAACATCCTCCTCCTCGCCCTGTTGCCCACCGCCTGCATCGCCGACGCGGGGGACGCCCCCGCCGTGTCGCCGCCGGCGCAGTTCTCGCCGGTGACCTCGCTGGCGCCGCTGGTCGACGCGGTCAAGCCGGCGGTGGTGAACGTCTACACCACCCAGCGACAGCAGATCCCGAGCTTCTACCAGTTCGCCTACGGCCTGCCCTCGGAGCAGGTCCAGCAGGGCCAGGGCTCGGGCTTCGTGATCAGCAGCGACGGCTTCATCCTCACCAACAACCACGTGATCACCGGGGCCAGCGAGCTGAAGGTGAAGTTCGACTCCGGCGAGGAGTTCCCGGCCACGGTGGTGGGCGCCGACCGGGGCTCCGACGTGGCGCTGCTCAAGATCGACGCCAACAAGTCGCTGCCGTGGCTGAAGCTCGCTGAGGGCGACAACGCCCGGGTGGGCGACTGGGTGGTGGCGGTGGGCAACCCCCTGGGGCTAGGCCACACCGTGACGGCGGGCATCGTCTCCGCCAAGGGACGGGAGATTCCCGAGCTCGACGCGCTGGAGTCCTTCATCCAGACCGACGCCAGCATCAACCCCGGCAACTCCGGCGGCCCGCTGATCGGCCTCGACGGCAAGGTGGTGGGCATGAACACCGCCATCGTCAGCGGGGCCAACAGCGTGGGCTTCGCCATCCCCGCGGATCACCTCAACTGGGTGATTCCACAACTGCGTGACGACGGGAAGGTGGCGCGCGGCTGGCTCGGCGTGTCGTCGGCGGCGCTGAACTCCCGCGGGTTGCGGGAGTTCAACGTGAAGGCGGGGGTGCTGGTGACGTCGGTGAGCGAGCGCAGCCCGGCTGCCACGCTGGGCCTGGCGCCGGGCGACGTGATCGTGGAGATCAACGACAAGAGCATCGGCGACCCGAAGGACCTGTACCGGGTGATCGCCTCGAAGGCGCCGGGCGACGAGGTCACGCTGGAGTACCTGCGCGCGGGGAAGTCGGAGAGCAGCAAGGTGAAGCTCGCCACGCGGCCTGTGAACTAGAGCGGCGTGAGCGGCGTGGCGCTCGTTCGACGGCGCCGGCCGCTGGGGTGGCGAGACGCGACCGGCGTCACTCCGTCGGGATCGAGAACAGCTTGAGGGTGATGGGGTTCACGACGATCTCGCCGTCCATGGTGCGGTACTCCTCGGTGACGATGATCCGGTCTGCGTGGATGGACGTCACCTTGCCCCAGTTCCTCCCCATGTAGCTGCCCTCCCGCACCACGAAGTACTGGTCGTCCGCGTTGACCAGCAGGGCGGCAGGGAGCGCGAACCTCGCCAGGCCTACCAGCCAGAACTGGTCGGTGTCGGCGACCTGGAGGAGCGGGGTGCCATCCGGGCGGGGGCTGGGCTCTGCGAGAGCGGCAGACGCGGTTCCCGTGGCCCGCGGCGGCACCACCACCAGTCCCGTCGCCGACGAGCGCGTGGAGTGGCCCGTACCCCGAAGGAGTGCCTCGGCCGTTGCCCTCGGCGAGTCGAAGGTGCCGTCCAGCGCGAGGCGCGTTGGCGACAGTTGGGGCGCCGTCACCTCCAACGCGGCCGCCGCCGCGACGAGCCTCAGCACGGATTCGAGCGGCACCTCGCGCGTCACCACCCGACCGGCCGCGAGGGCTTCCGGGGCGCTGGCCACCCAGGGCGGGAGGGGCGGGAACATGGGGTCGCGGCGGCCGCTGGGGTTGTAAAACGCCTCGCTCCGTGCCGTCTCGCCGAGGGGGTAGGCCACCGACGGCGAGGGTGCCGTTCCCGGCGTCTCCGACCAGGAGGCGAAACGCAGTTCGCCTTCGAAGGCCAGCGCCGCGTCGCCCGGCCACCCGGAGCGGGCGTCGAACTGGGCGCGGGCGAGCCCCGGCGGGGGCCGTCCCGGCGGGGGCGCAGCTTTCTCGACCCGGAGACTCGCCCAGTACGTGGTCCGAGACAGCTTCGAGACGCGATCGAGGAAGATGGCGAGCTGGTGGTAGCCGCTGAGGCCCGACACCGCGTAGGGGCTGAAGTCGAATCGGCCCGCCTGCGTGGGCGCGAGCGCGAGCAGGCTCAGCTGGCTCAGCCCCGACTTCCGAGCCAACTGCCGCACGGCGTCCTCGTCGGGGTCCGGATCGAAGGGGATGGCGCGGGCGAGCAGCAGGAACTGCGGCCGGACGATCGCGTCGAACACGAGGGGGTCGGCCGTGGCGACGGCCTCGGCGGACACCGGTTCCGGGGGAAGCATGCTCTGCCGCGCGCGGACGGTGTAGGAACCGCCGGCCGGCGCCGCCAGCGCGCAGTCGACCAGTGGCGGCTGCGAGCAGAGCGCCGCGGCGAACGGGCTGGGGTCGCCGCCACGGGCCCGCACGGTGAGATGCGGACCCACTTGGTCGATCGCTTCGACGATGACGTCGGCGGGCGTGACCTCGGAGATCGAGGCGAGGCAGCTCAGCGAGCCGCTGCGGAGGGTGTCGAGGCCCGCGCTGGCGTGTTGCATCGCCCGCAGTTCGGCGAGCACCGCTCG
>CAYHRZ010000263.1:0-7603 GCA_964359125.1 uncultured Klebsiella sp.
TCCAACCCGATGGACAACCGTTGGTCCAAGGGGAAGTGTGCTGAATCGAGGCGCACGACCTGCCGTCCGCGCCTGCCGAGGCGGTCGGCTAAGGCGTCGATGTCATCGTCGTCTTGCGTGGATGCGTTTAGGAACAGGATCGTGGCGGCCACCGGACGGACTACCGCTCTTTCCTACAGTGCTCGCAGTTCCCGATCCCCCGCCGCACCCGCACCACGCGGGCAGACTCCGAACCGAACAGCGGGCGGACGACGGCGACCGGGGGCCCGTCCAGCGCGCCGTCCCCGTTGGCGTCGACGGTGAGCTCGATGGCCAGGGGATCGCCCACCACGATGTTGCTGCCTGCGGACGACACATCGTTCTTGTCGGCACCCGCGAGGTTCAATTCCCCATCCCCGTCGCGCGAGAACGTGCCGTAGAACGTGCCCTTGGCGAGGGTCTTCTGCGTGCCGTTCCTGCCAGCGGCCTCGAGGAGGCTCACGCTCCCGGACAGGTCCACGCCCACCGGGTCCCCGGCGAACTCGATCTCGTTGGCGAACACGGCGGTGACCTCGTCGTCGAACTCCACGGTGTCGGTCGTCGTCGCCATCTTGTCGCCGGCCTTGTCGTACAGGGTCACCTGGACCGCCACGTCGTCGGCGAGCTTCGCCGCGTCGGTGCCGTAGACGCTGAGCGAGAGGTCGTAGCCGCCGTCGTCGCCCTCTATGAACGTGACGCACGTTCCGCCGTCACACACCGGGTCGACCCCTTCCAGCGAGACCTCGGCCACGATGTCGAAGTCCGGTCCCGTGACGCGCCCCCACGTGGCGGCGCTGTACGAGAATCGGATTTCCTCACAGTACAAGTCCATTTTGGTACGGCGCTGATAGCTGTTCACCGGAATCGTGATCGTGTCCCCGCTCGTCAGCTCCACCTCGGCGGCAACGGGTGCGTTCGTGGCGGTCCATCCACCGGAATTAACAGCAATCAAACGGGAGTAGTTGTACTGGCCTTCGGCCTCGATCGCGCTCGCTCCGTTGGCAGACCGGCGCGGGAACACCGCCACGCTCGTCAGCGGGTCGTCGTCCACGCCCAGCGCGTCGATGCCCCCTCCGTCGTCGAGCCAGGGGACGCCGAGTGTCGCCTTCGTGGCCTCGAGGTCGGCACCCGCCGCGTCGAGGGGTTTCACTTTCATGTCGATGACGCCCTCGGGCGCGAGGGACAGGTCGCCCGTCCAGACGGCCCCGACGTCGTCCCAGTCCACCTCCGCCCGCGACCGGATCGTGCCGGAGAGCACGCATACGCCCCCCTTGGGGTCGTACGAGCACGCTGGGTCGGTCGACTCGACCGAGACCGTTTCGTCGATCGTCACCTCGGCGTAGGCCACCGCGTAGGTGTCGGCGCCGGAGAGGTCCAGGGCCAGCGTGTAGGCCCCGGAGGCCTCGAACACCTCGGCCCCGAGGAGCGAGACGTCGACTGATACATCGGATGTATCACTCGTGCAGCCCGTCTTCGTGTAGGTGTCGCACGTCGTTTCCGTGCTGCTGTCGGCGGCCAGGGTCACCGTTCCATCGGCGCCGAGCGTGCCCGAGAACGAGATCAAGGAGGCGCTTGCTTCGTCGTAGAGGGTGAGGTTGAGTGCGGCGTCGGTCTCGGGGAGGGCGGCGAGCTTCGCCGAGCCGTGTTGCCAGGCGTCGGATTCGACGAGCGTGACGTCCTCGCTGCCGGCGTCGGACCGGATGGTGGCGGTGGCCCCCGCGGCGTCGCCGTCGGGGCCCAGACTGCTGCTGATCCCGGCGAACACCCAGCACTGGCCGTACTTGGCGGGGGTCGAGGAGAGGAGCTTGCCGTCGGGCAGGATGTCCACCCGGGTGGTGTTGCTCACGCGGAAGATCAACCCGGTCCCCGCCGCGGCGGGCATCGAGACGAGCAGGGCAAGGGTGCACAACGCGGAGGGGGGCAGGGTCATCGGGAACCTCGGGGGGCGCCGGCCACTGTACGCCGGCCTCGGTGAGGCCGAACCTCACGGCCATCTCTCACCGGGGCATGCACGCCCCCGGGTGATCACCCTCGTCGTGGACTGCGGCACCGACACCACGGACGAGAAGGCGCCTCTCGACACCGGCGCCGCCACGTGCAGCGAGGGCGTGGCGTGTAGGGCCGAGTCGGGGTGGTGGAGCTCCATACGATCCAGTCGAGCACGATCCTGGCGTCCGTCGGCCAGGCGGGGGCGTGGGCAGCACGAGCGCCTGGGCGGGAGGCATGCCCGGGAAGAGCGCACGGTCGCGTGCCGACGGTCCGGGCCCCTCGGAGGAGAATGGCCGCGGGGGATTGGGGAAAGACGCGGATCCCGACCGCCAGCGACGCGGGCAGGCGCCTCGCGCGCCCCGCTACGAGTCGCAGGGGCGCGCTTGCCACCCGGCCCACAGCCGCGACGTCCCGCTCGCCAAGCCCTGGGCAAACCGGGCGTCGAACGCCTCGGAGACAGGGACGCCCGCCTCGTCGAGCACCAGGTCCATCGTCAGCCGGAGGATGCGGATCGGGTGGCCGCCGTCGACGATCGCTCGAATGGGCGAGCTCACCCTTACCTCGATGGCCCGGACCGCGAGTGGGTCGTCGTCGAACAGCGTGAACATCGCGTTCGTGGAACGCGGGCCCCCGTCGAGCGTGCTCACCAGCGCCCACTGCGCCCCGCGACGCTCCGCGTGCTGCATCGAAACCTGGCCGGGTAGCGCGCGCAGCAACAACGGCCCCCAGCCAGTGCCTTCCGGCAGCGCGGGGTCGACCCCGAAGGCCGAGACCGCGTTGCGACCGGCGGCGTGCCACTCTGTGGGCCTTGCCGGGTCCGCGACCTGGCGGTCCCCCCAGACGCCGTCTCGGAGGGTGCCCCGCACGAGCCAGTCGGTGTCGTCGCCGCCGAGGATCCCGAAGTCGGCGTGTACCGTGAATCGCCCCTCCATCCGGTGACAACCCGGGATGCCGGTGAGGGCGCGAGCGTTCGCGGTGACCAGCCGGCTCAGGGTCTCGTCGTCGTGATCGGCGGCCACAGCCGGCGCCACTTCGGCAAACAGCAGCCCGATCACCACCACCACCCGGCGGCGCGCGGGGACCACGCCGGGCGCGACCCACCGCGGCTCGGGGCGGCTATCCCTGCCTCATGTTCAACTCGAGCTCCCAGCCCTCTGGCCGGAACTCGACAGGATCCGTGTTGGGAATGGGGATCACTTTCCCCTGCTTGACGGTGGCCCACTGGCCCTCGGCGAGCGAGACGCGGGGGGCGGCGATGACCTCGACGCGGCCCCGCTTCTTGACATCCGCGAGCTGTGCGTCGATCACCCATCCGTCGGGCGACGGCGACACAACGAGGGTCACGCGTACCCTGGCGCCGTCCACCTGCACCTCGAACGGGGGCGGGGCGCCCCGGTCGACGTCGTGGAAGGTCAGGTGCTTGACCTCGCCGCTCGGCGTCGTGAGGCGCGCTTCGAGGTCCGCGCCGAGGGCGGCGGTGAGGGCGGCGAGGAACATGCGCTGATGCTACCACGGCTCTCGCGGGAAACGTAGACGACGAGAGCCGGCGGGCGACGGACGGCGGTGAGAGGCCAGGCGCCCCCTTGCGAGCATCGACCCGGGCAGGCCGCGCGGCGTGCTTCTCCCAGCCTCGCGGTGCGAACCAGGGCAGCCCCCTGGCCGCCGGGGCGGGCGGCCTCACTCCCAGGTCGTGAACGCCAGCTCGAGCGTCCACGGCGAGACGGACCCGATCGCGAGGACCTCGGCCGCGGCCACGCGACCCTCGCTGGTCCGCGCGCACAACCACGTACCCGGCGGCATGTCGCCGAAACCCGGGTCGTCCGCCCCGATGCCCGTGCTCGACAGGCTGGCGGCTACGCAATCCGCGTACCCCGCGGGCCCGGCGCCCATGGCGGCGAACGTCGCGCCGTTCTGGGGCGCGAGCGTCCGTGTCTCGGCGGTGTGCATCTGCCACTGGAAGTCCTCGCCCGAGCTCGACGCCGACGACTCGGCGCCCTCGTCCAGCTGACCGAAGTACGTCCCGCGGACCTCGAACGTCCCGCTGGCGTAGACCGGGGGCGCGGGGTCTTCCTCGGGCGCGGTGTCGTCGCCGGGCGCGGTGTCGTCACCGGGCGCGGTGTCGTCCCCTGGTGCCGAGTCGGTGCCGTTGTCGAGGCCGCTGTCGCGCCCGGTGTCGGAGCCGCCGGCCGTGTCGCACGCGGCACTGTCGCGACATGTGTCGTATTCAACCTCGGAGCCGGTGTCGGCGCTGTCGGCAGTGGAAGCGGAGTCGGCGGCGGGTTTCGAGTCCGCCGCGGAGGGGGTGCACGCGAGGAGGATGAGCACGCAGTCGAATACCTCGCGCGGCGCCGGGCTGCACGGCGAGCAGCCCCGTGGTCGTGGGCGTCGCCCCCTCGGAGCTGGGCGCCCTCGTCGGGCGCTGCGTCGGCGATCGCGGCGCCGGACACACCGAGCTTGGGTACCGCGGTGTCGCCGAACATCGCGCCGTACCGCTGCGCGGTCTCGCACATGCCCCGGTGGTAGCCCGGGGGGAGTGGGCATCACGAACGCGCTGGCGGGCGGCACACGCGGGAGCCCTACACCCCGGGTGCCGACGACGCGGGCCCCTCGGGGGCGAGTCGGCTCGACGGGATGGAGGAGCCGCGGATCCCGACCGACGGGCTGCAACAGGTGGGTGCCCCGGGTTGCCATGGACAGGGTCGCGCGTGCCTCTCGGGAAGCCTCCGCCAGACCGGATCACAATCAGTGCTGGGCCCGACGCACTTGACGCCGCCCTCCCTGGTGCGCACGATGCACCCGTGATGACCTCATCGTCCTATTCATGGTGTTCCTTTCCGAGCAGCTTGCTGCTTCGGGCCGGGGCCCTCGTGTAGCTGACGACCACCGTCCACACCGAGAAGCCCCTCCCCGGCAACCCCGCGGAGGGGCTTCTTCCGTTCTGGCTCCTTGACATTGCATTTCTCGATCGACGCCCCCGTGGTGAAGTAGAGCCACGACCGGCTCAAAACCGGTTCCGCAAGTGCGGGTCTCCGGTGCAACTCCGGACGGGGGCACCATTTCAGGGGGAGGGCGCGCTCTGGGTAGCCAGCTGGCCCGTAAAGTCGGCGTCCTGACGGACTCGGTGGGTTCGATTCCCACCCTCCCCACCACTTCTCGGCGGGCGAGGCGGCCTGGTGTCGCTGGCAGCTTGGAAGGCTGAACGGGCTGGAAACGGCCTGGAGGGTTCGACCCCCTCGTCCTCCGCCCACCCACGCCTCGGTGGACAAACAGCAAAGTCGCCGCGTTCAGACCGCGGAGTCCGAAAGGTATTGCGGGTGCGAGTCCCGCCCGGGGCACCAATCAGTAGGGGTCGTACAGGGTAGGGACAGGCCTCCAAGACCAGTCTCCGCGGGGTTCGAGTCCCTGGACCCCTGCCACTTCATGGAGAGCGAGGCGCCTTGGTGACGCCGGCTGGTTGCTAACCAGAACGAGGTCTCGGCCTTGCAGGGTTCGATCCCCTGGCTCTCCGCCACACCTGGCCAGGTAGCTGAGGCAGTTCAAGCGCGCGCCTGAAGAGCGCGAGGAGCCCGGTGCGAGCCCGGGACTGGCCACCACTTCGGAGAGTGCCGCCCAACAGGGGGCAACTGGTCTCGAAAACCAGGGGTGCGCGACGAGCGCACAGGGGGCAGGTCCTTCACTCTCCGCCACCACCGATCGACGATTACGATTTCCGCTTGACGCCACCCAGGCCGTGCGTAGGCTTGTCCCGTGATGTTCACACACGCCATCGAAGCCAACCGAGACGAGCAAGTCGTCCTCGGGCAGGCGTGCGCGCAGTGTACGATCAAGCGCCACAACCCCATCACCAGGCCGGGAGGCCCCGCGGAGTAGCACCACCAGGCGCACCCGCGGAACCCCCGGCCCAGCGATGGTCCCGGGGGTTTCGCGTTTCTGACGCCACGCGCTTCTTCATGCATCCATAGCTCAGTCACACAGAGCGCCCGGCTACGAACTGGGAGGCCGGAGGTGGAACTCCTCCTGGGTGCACCACTCACGTTCCTTGAAATCACAAGTTCGTATGGTCGTTCATCGAGGGAGGCCAGCGCAAGCCGGCCCCCTCCCAACGTCCTCGTGGTGAAACAGAGATCACACGACCCTCCGAAGGTCGAACTCCGGGTGCGACTCCCGGCGAGGACACCATCTGCCTGCGGCGCGTGGACTGCGGAAAGCGCGCTGTCGGGCAACCACTGTGGTCGAGGCCGAAGAGTCGAGGCAACGGACTGTGAATCCGTTCCAAGCCGGTTCGAGCCCGGCCGATCACCCCACGCACCCGAGGGTTCGCGCGAGAGCGTACCGAGGGGCAGCCGCGCCCGCGGCGAACACCAGGGCACCTGGAGCATAGGTCGAGAAGTCGAGACGCCTGCCTGTCACGCAGGAAACGACGGGTGCGAGTCCCGTATGCTCCGCCACTTTCACGTGCCGCTTCCTCCAAAAGTGAAGGCTCCGACTCTTGATCGGATGACGATGGGTGCGATCCCCGTGCGGCACACCACCTTGCAGCCGTATCTCAACGCAGAGGACTGGCCTTTTAAGCCAAGGGATGTCGGTTCAACTCCGGCCGGCTGCACCACGCCTGGGCGTGGGAAAACAGCATTCCGCCTGCCTTGGGAGCAGGAGACAGCCGGGGCAGCACCGGCCGCCCAGACCACTTTGCTCGCATAGACTAACGGTCAGGCCGCCAGCCTCTCTAGCTGGAGGTGGCGGGTTCAACTCCCCCTGCGAGTACCATTGGCCAGAAGCTGAAATAGAGTATGCGCCCGACTGTTAATCGGGAGGTTGAGGGTGCAAGTCCCTCCTGGCCAGCCACTTCACGGACGTCGGGCCAGATCGTTACGGCACCCGCCTGATAAGCGGGAAATACCGAGGGCAGTACTCGGGGCGTCCACCACTGGGGATTGGTGTAATCGGCAGCACGACGGGTTCTGACCCCGTTAGTATTGGTTCAAGTCCAGTATCCCCAACCACCTTGTCGACGTGGCCAAGAAGCGAGGCACGGAGCTGCAACCTCCGCAACGCGGGTGCGAATCCCGCCGTCGACTCCATCGAGGTGTAGCTCAGGAGAAGAGCGCCTGGTTCGGGACCAGGAGGCCGGGATCGCAAAACTCCTCACCTCGACCAATCCACTGGCGTGACGCCGACGGCCAGGCCCGCTGGCTTTGAACCAGCGAGTAACGAGGGGCTCGACACCTCCCACGCCAACCACTTTCGAGCCGTAGTTCAGCAAGGAGAACGCCTGCATGGGGTGCAGGAGGTCGCAGGAGCAAGGCCTGCCGGCTCGGCCACCGTCCCGCGAGGGACAGGGCTCCAGCCTACTGATCTCTTCCCCCTCGGCGATGGGGTCGATCAACCTGGGGGACGCGCAGGGCGCAGACATCCCTTGCAAGGACGTCCGGGTGGGTTCGAGTCCCACGTCCTCCACCACTGCGCAGCGCGCGCCGAGCGCAGGAACCGCTTCTACCGGATCCACCGCCAGGGTGAGCACCTGGGCGCTGCACCACCTTCGTGTTGCAGCCCGGCCTATGTGATCCACCCTTGGTTCGGCCAAGCTGATCCACCC
>CAYHRZ010000264.1:0-7594 GCA_964359125.1 uncultured Klebsiella sp.
TCAGGCGCGACCGGACGGCGGCCGCTACCAGTTGCTGGAACTGTCGCGACGAGCTCGCGCCTCCACTGTGCTCTTCGGTGTCGATCTCCCGAGGATCGACAGCGCGCGCTGGATCACCCTGCGCCCGCTGTCGCTGGGGGAAATTCGGGTGTTGCTCACCGAGTGTTTCGCGAGCCCGGTCCTGCCGCCCGGCCTCGACGTGGCGCTGTCGGATGCCTCGGGCGGGATTCCAGCGTTGGCGGTGGCGCTGGTGAGAGAGCAGGTGCAAGCTGGGGGAATCTGGTCCGAAGGTGCCAGCGACGACGGGCACGTGGCCTGGCGCTGGGACCCGGCGGCGGGGCTGGCCCCCGGGGCCAGCACGCAGCGATTGCTCGACCGGGCGCTGCGGCGCCTCCCCGTCCCGACGCTCGAGATCTTGCAGGCGGCCGCGCTGGCGGGGGGGCCGGTCCCGGTCGACGTGCTGCTCGAGGCGGTGGGTGCCGACCCGTCGGGCCTGGACCTGGGCCCGGCGTTGCGGCAGGGCTTGCTGGCGCGGTGGGTCGACGCGGGTGAGGAGTGGGCGTCGCTCACGCGCGCGGCCTTCGAGGTCTCGTTGTTGTCGGGATTGACCGACGCGGAGACGCGGGCGTTGCACGTGGCCATGGCCGAGGCGGTGAAACGGCGCCCGAGCGGTGAGTGGGAGCAACGCTTCCTGGTGCTGCACATGGCGCTCGGCTCCGGGCAGCGCGCGGAGCTTGTCCAGTTGGTTGAACTTGGGGAGTTCCTAGCCCGGGCCGGCCGTCCGATGGCCGCCCTCGACACGCTCGACAAGGCGGCGGAGGCGGCCGACGTCGACGCGGGGTTGGCGTCGCGGCGGGCCGTGGCTCGGTCGGAGAGCCTCCGTGCCGTGGGACGGTTGCGCGAGGCCTGGGAGGCGCTGGCGGCCGGCGAACGCCTGGCGCGCGAGCAGGGACAGACCGAGGTGATCGCGCGGGCCGACGCGCTGGCGCTGGAGCTGGAGTTGGCGCAGGGCGTGCCGCCGGATCCCGCTCGCGCGGAGCGGGTGAGCCTCCTGTCAAAGACGCGCCACGTGTACGCACAACTCGCGACGGGCGACTACGCCGCCCGGCTCGGTGACGCCGTGCGTGCCGAGCACCACTACCAGGCCTGCTTGGCCGACGCGGAGAGTCCGCAGGACCGCGCATCGGTCGCGTCGCGACTCGCGCTGGCGCGGTTGGCGGTGGGCCGAGGCGCCCTCGACGACGCGGAGCGCAGCCTGCTGTCGCTGGTCCGGGAGTTGCGGGGCCGGGGGCGCCGGACGGCGCTGTCGGAGGCCTTCTTGCACTTGGCGATGGTGCAGCGGGCGCACGGGCAATTCAGCCGCGCGCTCGACAGCGTGGACCTCTCGGACGAGGCTGCCGCCCACCGCGAGATCGCCGCGCGCGCCCTCTTCGCGCAGCTCGTGCGGGCCTGGGTGCAACTCGGGGTGGGCGACCGGGAAGGGGCCGCCGAGCGCATCGCCGGGAGCGCCGCGGCGGCCGATCCCACTGCCCCCTACCCCGTTCGCGCCCTCTACTACGAGCTCCTGGCCGAAGAGCGGCGCGAGCGGAGCGACGCGCCGGCGGCTCTCGCGGCCCACCTCTCGGCCCTGGAGTCGGCGAAGCGCGCTTGCGACGTGGTTGGCGAGGCATTTCACGACGGCATGAGCGCACTGTTCACGGCCAACGCGCGGCACGTGTCGTCGGCGGTGGAGCGACTCGCCCGCATGGGTCCGCACCGCCTGCTGGCGCAGCTGATGCTGGCGGGGGCACTGGTAGGGCGCGACCCCGACATCCTCGGTGCCGCCGAGCGGGAAGCGCGCCTCTCGGGGGATCCGCTCCTGTTGCTCGACGTGATCCACGCGCTGCGCGCCAGCAGCCGGCACGCCGAGGCCCGGGCGCTCGCCCGCCGACTGTGTGACACGACGCGGGGGGAGGCGGCGGTGTCGCTCCGGCGTCGCCCCTCTGTGCGGTGGGCGCTCTCGGATTCGGCGCACGGCGCCGGTGGTCGCGATAAGGGGCAATGATGCCCCACGACACTGCGGAACAACTGCCCCTGGTCGATCCGCGCTCCGGCGCGCGGGTGGGCGAGATGCCGTGTACGCCGCTGGGCAGCGTGGCGGAGTTGGTCGCGCGCGCCCGTGTCGCGGGGCGGGCCTGGGCGCGGCAGCCCCTCGACGACCGGAAGGCCGCCGTCGAAGCCCTCGCGGCGGCGTTCCTTGCTCGCGGCCCGGACCTGGTGGCCGCGTTGCAGGCGGCGCTCGGCCAGCCTGCGGGCGAGGCCTGGACCAGCGAGATCGTCACCTCCAGCGAGCTGTTTCCGCACTGGCTCGACGTCATCGACGACGAGATGGACCCGGTGGAGGTGTCGCTCAACCCGCTGAACTACCCGATGAAGTCGGCGGTGCTCGTTCCCGAGCCGCTCGGCGTGGTCGCGCTGATCATGCCGTGGAACTACCCCGTGAACCTGCCGCTGCGCACGATCGTGCCGGCCATCCTGGCGGGGAACGCGGTGGTGTTCAAGCCCTCCGAGTTGGCGCCGCGGTGCGGTGCGCTGCTGGCGGAGATCTTCGCCGCCTCCTTGCCGCCGGACCTCGTGGTCACCGTCATCGGCGGGCCGGCCCAGGGCGCGGCGGTGATCGACGCCGGCGTCGACAAGGTGGTGTTCACCGGCAGCGTGTCGGGCGGTCGGCAGGTAGCGGCGCACGCGGCCGCGAAGCTGGTGCCCTCGGCCTGTGAGCTCGGCAGCAAAGACGCGGCCATCGTGCTCCACGACTGCAACCTGGATCGCGCGGTCGCGGGGTTGGCCTGGGGTGCCTTTCACAACGCCGGTCAGGACTGCGCCAGTGTCGAGCGCATCTACGTCGATCGTCGTATCTACGACACATTCGTTGTGAAGCTGGTGGCGGCGGCACAGGCCCTCCGCCTGGGCGCCGACCTCGGGCCGCTGGTGAGCGCTGCGGCACTGCAGAAGGTCCACGCTCAGGTCACGGCGGCCGTGGCTGGAGGCGCCCGGGTGCTCTGCGGCGGCGAGCCGACCGGGGAGGGGTACTTCTACCCGGCCACGGTGGTGGTGGACGCGCCGGCGGACTGTGCCCTGGTCCGCGAAGAGACCTTCGGTCCGGTGGTCCCGGTCTTCCCGTTCGACGACGAGGCCGCGGCCGTGACCATGGCCAACGACAGCGCCTACGGGCTCTGCGTTTCGGTGTGGTCCAAGGACACCAAGCGCGCCGCGGCGTTGGCGGCCCAGGTGGACTGTGGCGTCAGCTTCGTCAACAACTGCTGCTTCACCGGCCCCATGGGCGGTGCCGCCTGGGGCGGTCGCAAGGAGAGTGGCTACGGCGTCACCGGTTCGCGGTGGTCGCTGGCTGGACTCGTCCACCCGCGCACGGTGGTCGTCGACAAGTCGTTCCAGTCCAAGGAAATGTGGTGGTATCCGTATACTCCTGCGCTCGCGACGATGGCAGAGGGCCTCGTCGAGATCGGGCGCAGCGGCGGGGCGAAGATGCGCGGCCTTGGGCTCGCGGCGTCGGGGCTCCTGGGCCGCTGGAAGACATGAGCAGGGACAGGTGAAGTTGATGAGGTATCTAGGTCTTGATCTCGGTTGGACGCCCCGCGACAGCTCGGGAGGGGTGATCCTCGAGCCGGCGGAGGGCGGGGTCAGCGTGGTGAGCGCTGACAGCCTCCGCGCCCACGAAGACACGCTGCGCTGGCTGGCCCGGAGCCGGGGCCGGAGCGGCTGCATCCTCGCGATGAACGCGCCGACGATCGTGGAGAACCTGTCCGGCAGCCGCCCTTGCGACAAGCAACTGGCTGAGCACTTCAGCCGCTACCGCATCGACGAGTACGCCAACAACACCGTCTCGGCGTCGCACCCACGCACGATGGCCAAGGGCTTGGTGCGGATGGGGTTCGACAACAACCCCTCCTCCGACGCGCCGGATCGCCTCGTCGAGACGCACACGCAGTCGGCGCAGGTCTTGTTGTTCGGCGTGGATCGCCCCGTGCGCATGAAGGGCGGCCCGATCGGGGGCCGGAAGGAAGGCGTCGCCCGGCTCCGGGAGTTGATCGTCGAGCGCCTCTACACCGCGTCGCCGCGGCTGCTCCCGTCGCCCGCCTTGGACAACCTGATGGAGGCGCACCTCCCGGACCTCAACGGCACGCGCCTGGGCGAGTTGGAGGAGCGCCTGGAGGCGCTCCTCGTGGCGTACGTCGCGGCGTGGCTGGGCGAAAACGGTGTCGAGGGCTGCGCATTCCTCGGGGACCTCACCCGCGGCTACATCCTCCTGCCTGACCCATCGCGCACCGAGAAAGCGGAGTAACTAGGCGCGCTTGTGCGCGCCTTCCTCCCAGGACTCGCAGTCCATGCAGCGGGTGGCCAGCGGCAGGGCCTCGAGGCGGGCCTCTGGCACCGGCTCCAGGCACTCCGTGCACGTGCCGTAGGTCCCGTCGTCGATGCGCGCGAGGGCGGCCACAATGCCCGCGATCTCGGCCCGGCCCGCTTCGTCGAGTTGCTCGAGGACCTCGTCGTTCCCGAGTTCCGAGGCGCGCTCGGTCCAGTCGTCGGGCAACTCCCCGCGCTGCCGACGCAGGTGGGCCTCCATCCGGGCCTGGCGGCCGAGCAAGGGTTCGAGGCGGGCAGCGAGGTCGGCGCGGATCTTCGGGAGGTCGAGCATGTACTACTGTAAAGCAAACGCCGTGCCCTCGCTGGAAAGCGGGTAAATCAGCCGACCTGGGTGTTCTCCCACAGGACGGGGGTGCGACGGCACCCAGGGGGCGGCGTGTTAGCGGCCGGACCCGCACGGAGCGCCGATGCCGAACTACGGACTGACCGACAAGTCGATGGTGCTCGAGAGCGCCTTCGGCGGCTGGGCCCTGGCCCGGCGACCGTTCGCCGAGCCCGGAGCGGAGCCGCACTACGCGCCCAGTCGCTCCTGCGAGGTTGTCCTCTACGACCTCCGATTGCGCATCGACCCGGTCGCGGGCACCCTGGCTGGCGAGGCGCGGCTGTCGCTGGCGTTTCACGCGGGGCCTGCGACCGAGGTGGCCCTGGACCTCGACGAGGTGGAGGTGGAGGGCGTGTCGACGCCCGAGGGCGAGGCGGTGCCCTTCGCCCACGGTGACGGCAAACTCCGTTTTCCCCGGCAGGCCGAAGTGGTGATCCGCTGGCACGGCCGGCCCCGCCGTGGGCTGTACTTCGTAGGCCCGAGCGCCGCCGAACCCGCGCGCGATCACCAGGCCTGGACGCAGTGCCAGGACGAAGACGCCCACTTCATCTTCCCCTGCATCGACCACCCCTCGGTGAAGCACCCCTGGCGGATCCGGGTCGAGGCGCCACCGGGTTTCGTGGTGGTGTCGAACGGCCGCTTCGACGGCGAGGCCTGGGTGGTCGACAGCCCCATGCCCGCGTACCTGTTCACCGCCGTGGTGGCCCGGCTCGACCGCCACCGCGACCGCGCCGGCGACGTGCCCGTCGACTACTACGTGCCGGCGGGCACCGACGCCCGCGTGGTCCGGCGCGCCTTCCACAAGACGCCCGCGATGGTGCAGTTCCTGTCGGGCTTGTACGGCGCCTACCCCTGGCCTCGCTACGACCAGGTGGTGGTCCACGATTTCATCTTCGGTGGCATGGAGAACCTCGCCGCCACCACCCTGGTCGACACGGTCCTCGTCGACGACGCCGCGGCGCTCGACAGCGACCTGGACTCGCTGGTCGTGCACGAGCTCGGGCACCAGTGGTTCGGGGACCTCGTGACCTGCCAGGACTGGTCCCAGGGCTGGCTCAACGAGGGCTGGGCCACCTACACCGAGTACCTCTGGTTCCGCGAGGACCGTGGCGAAGACGAGGCGAGCTACCACCTGTGGAACTGCCTGCAGCACTACCTGGAAGAAGACGGCGGACGCTACCGCCGGCCGATTGTCAGCTACCTCTTCCGGCAGCCCCTCGACGTGTTCGACCGGCACCTCTACGAGAAGGGCGCGCTGGTGATCCACGCGCTCCGCGGCCGCCTCGGCGACGAGGCCTTCTGGGCTGGAGTTCGCGCCTACATCGAGCGACACCGCGGCGGGACGGTGCACACCCGTCACTTCGTGCGCGCCATGGAAGACGCGACGGGAAAGAACCTCGACCAGTTCTTCGACGAGCACGTCTTCGGCAGTGGGCACGCCACGCTCCGGGTGGACGTGACCCACGGGGATGGCCAACTCAAGGTGGTGGTGAAGCAGACCCAGGAGGGCGAGGGCACCGCCCCCGTTTTCCACCTCCCCCTGGCCATTCGCTACGGGGGCACCGAGGTGACGGTGAACCTCGACGCGCGCGAGCGCAGCTACCAGTTCGCCTGCGCCTCGCCCCCCGCCTTCGTGAGCGTGGACCCGGGATTCCGTGCGTTCGCGGAGATTACGCTCGGGGGCTCGACCACGCTCCTGGCGGGCGCGCTCTCGGCCGATCCCTGCGTCGTCGGCCGAATCCGCGCGGCCCGGGCCCTGGCGGCCGAGGCGTCGGTCGCGGCGCTCGAGGCGCTCACGAGGGCGGTGGCGACGGACAAGGCCTGGATGGTGCGCGCGGAGTTGGCCGGCGCGTTGGCGGGCACGGGCCAGCAGCGGGCCTTCGACGCCCTCGTGCGCGCGCTGGGCGACGGTGACCCCCGGGTGCGCCGCGCGGTGGTGGCCGCGCTGGCGGGCTTCCGGCGGCCCGAGGCGGCCGCGGCCATCGTCACGTTGGCCGAGGATCCCTCCATCCACGTGCGCGGCGAGGTGGCCCGCGCTCTCGGCCGGTTGCGGTCCCCGGCGGCCAAGGCGGCCTGCGAGGCACTACTCGGCCAGGCGAGTTGGATGGAGGTGCTACGCGCGCGGGCGCTGGAGGGACTGGGCAGCCTGCGCGAGGCCGAGGTCGCCGGCACGCTCGAGGCATGGACACAACCGGACCGGCCGCCGCGGGCGCGGATGGCCGCGGTGGCTGCCCTGGCGCGACTGGGCGACGAGGTTGAAGCGGTGCGCGCCCGCGCCGTGGAGCGACTCCTCGTGCTGGTCAGCGACGAGCACTACCGCGTGCAGGTGGCGGCGGTGTCGGGGCTTGGCACCCTGCGCGACAGCCGGGCGTTGCCGGTGTTGCGACAGTTGCACGCCGCCGGTGGCGACGGTCGCCTGCGGCGCTGGGCCTACGAGGCGATGGCCAACATCCGCGACGGGCGCGCCGGAGAGTCGGCACTCTCTGGGATCAAGCGGGAAATCGAGGGACTGGTGGAGGAGAACCGCAAGCTGCGTGACCGCCTGAACCGCCTCGAAGACCGCAAGTAGCCGTGTACGCGCTGGCCGATGCCCTCGGCGACCTCGGTCGGCACCCGCGGGCCGTCCCGTGGCGGCTGCGACTCCTGCCGCGCTGGGGGACGGCTGCGGCCGTCCGGGAGTTCGTCGTCTTCGCACCCGCCCTCGAGAGTTCCGCCGGGCCGGTGTTTTCGCGTGCGCACAATGCCTGCCTGCTGCTGAACGCGGCGGGCCTCCAGGTGGAAGCGCCGCTGTCGCCGGAGTCGTTGCGCTCGCACGCGGAGCGGCTTCGCGCCATCCACAACATTCCCGTC
>CAYHRZ010000265.1:0-7572 GCA_964359125.1 uncultured Klebsiella sp.
CTGTCTCCAGGCCTTCTTCGTCGTTCGGCCCGCCCAGGTCCGCGCGTGGGCTTCGACAATTAGTGACTGAACCCTTGACACCGGCGGCGAGTGTGCAAAAGTGCTGAAGGGCGGTTCAGTGGCCGACGGAGACAGTACGCAGATCACCATCGCGGACATCGCCCGCCGGGTGGGCGAGTACGCCCCGGGCGCCGACACGGCGCTGATCGAGCAGGCCTACATGGCGGCGGCGTACTGGCACCGGGGCCAGCGGCGGAAGAACGGCGAGGACTACCTCGTCCACCCGCTCAACGTGGCGTACATCCTCGCCGAACTGCGGATGGACGTGGAGACCATCGCGGTGGGGTTGCTCCACGACACCCTGGAGGACACCGACGCCACTTCGGCCGACATCGAGACCCAGTTCGGCAAGTCGGTCCTCGAGATGGTGGAGGGGGTCACCAAGCTCAGCAAGCTCAGCTACAAGGGGAAGTTGGAGGAACAGGCTGAGAATTTCCGGAAGCTGGTGCTGGCCTTCGGCAAGGACATCCGGGTCATCATCGTCAAGTGCGCCGACCGGCTGCACAACATGCGGACCCTGCAGTTCCAGCGCCCCGACAAGCAGCGCCGCATCGCGCAGGAAACCCTCGACATCTACGCCCCCCTCACCCACCGGCTGGGCCTGGAAACGCTGAAGCGAGAGCTGGAGGACCTCTGCTTCCACTACCTGCAGCCCGAGGAGCACGCGCGGCTGGCCGAGGCCCTCGGCCTCGACGCGCCCGAGCGTGACGTGTACGTGGAGCGTACCAAGGCGCTCTTGCGCGACACCCTCGCCGCGCGAGGCATGGACTGCAAGATCAGCGGGCGGGTGAAGCACCTCTACAGCATCTGGAAGAAGCTGGATCGGACCGGCAAGGACCTGAGCGAGCTCTACGACCTCATCGCCTTCCGCGTCACCGTCCCCGACCGCGACGCCTGCTACGTGGCCCTGGGGTTCGTGCACTCGTCGTTCCTCCCGGTCGCCACCCGGATGAAGGACTACATCGCCGTCCCCAAGAACAACGGCTACCAGTCGCTTCACACGACGGTGGTCGGGCCCGACGGTCGCGAGATCGAGATCCAGATCCGCACGGCGGCCATGCACCGGGTGGCCGAGACGGGCATCGCCGCCCACTGGCGGTACAAGAACGGCCGCCTGGCGGTCACCAACAACGAGTTGGCGGAGCTCGCGCGCCTGCGCGGCTTCATCCAGATGGCCCGGGACATCGAGGACCCGGCCGACTTCATGGAGGCGGCGAGGTCGGACCTGTCCGCCTCGATCCACGTCTTCACGCCCAACAAGGACGTGATGATGCTGCCCGAGGGCAGCACCGCGCTCGACTTCGCCTACCACGTGCACACCGAGGTGGGGAACCACACCACCGGGGCCAAGGTGAACGGTCGCCTGGTGCCGCTGCGGTCGGTGCTCAAGACCGGCGACACCGTGGAGATCGTCACTCGCCAGGACGCGCACCCGTCGCGAGAGTGGCTCACCTGGTGCCACTCGCACCGAGCCTTGGAAAAGGTGCGCAAGCGCCTGCGGGAAGACTCCACCGAGCGGGCGGTGGCCCTGGGCCGCGAGATCATCGACAATGCCCTCCGGAAGAACCAGTCCAACCTAAAGAAGGTGCTTTCCGACAAGGAAACGCCTGCCCGGCTGGAGGCGGCCGGCTACGACCGTCTCGACAGCCTCGCGGAGAAGGTGGTCGCGGGCGCCTGCTCGCCCACGGAGGCCGCCCGGATCCTTGCCCCGCCGCCGGAAACCCCCGCGCCGCCGCCGTCGGCCTTGCAGTCCCTCCTCCAGAAGGTGCGCAAACAAACCGACAGCGCCATCATCGTCTCGGGTGAAACCGACATTCTCGTCGACTACGCGCGCTGCTGTCGACCGATGAAAGGCGAAGACATCATCGGCTACGTCACCCGTGGGCGCGGCATGTCGGTCCACAAGGCGCTCTGTCCGCAGGTCCGCGGGCTCGACAGCGAGCGCTTCGTCGCCGTGAGTTGGGACGTCCAGGCCAAGACCCTGCACCAGGGCCTGTTGAGGCTCGTGCTCGAGGACCGGCCCGGCATGCTGGCAGCGATCACCGGCGTGTGCTCGTCGTTGAAGATCAACCTCTGGAAGGCCGACGTGCGCCAGGACGACGACGACCGCGCGGTATGCGACCTCGGCGTGTCGGTGCACGACATCGGCGAACTCGACGGCCTGGTGAAGAAGTTGCGCGCCCTGCGCGGGGTGGTCGGCGTGGACCGGGTGTCGGTCTAGGGGCGGCTCAGAACCAGTAGTGTACGGTCACCGCCGGGGCGCCGCTCACGGTGCGGATGCCGGTGGTCTCGCCGAAGTCGAGGTTCAGGCCCCACTCGACGCCGAAGCCAAGGTTCTCGAGCCCGAAGAAGAAGAACTCGGCACCCAGCGCCGGCTGGACGCGTACGATGTCGGTGGTGCCCGAGGCGACGTAGTGCGCGCCGCCCGCTGCGTAGAGCGAGAGGTTGTCCTCCGCGACGACCCCGTAGATCAGCCGCCCGCCCGCCACGAGTTCCGGGTCCACGCTGCTGCCCGCCGCGAAGCCGCCGTCGGCTTCGAGCTGCACGTTCACCGCCTCGGACTTCGTCGGGAGCGCGTAGCGGGCCGAGATCGCCGACACCGTGCCGAGGCCAGCGTGAAAGCCGAGGCCGAAGCGACCGCGCAAGTCGTTGGCGTGGGCCTCGGGGGCAGCGGCGAGCAGGAGCACGGCGATCATCGTGGGCGTCTAATCGACCGCCTGCCGCTACTCCACCTCGCGGGTGACCAGGACCCCCGGCCACCGCTCGGGGTGATCGTCCACCGTGACGCGCACGCGTCGCAGCACGAGCACCGGTGACCGAAAACCCACGGCCCACGCCATTAGCCGCTCGGCCGCGAGCGTGTGGTCCAGCGCTCGCTGGATCACGTGCCGCGGGCCCACCGTCACCGCGACGCGGTGCCCCGCGAGCGCGAGGGCAAAGCTGCGCTCGGTCGTGGGCACGAGCGCCACCGTGCCGGCGGTCGCCGCGCCCGCCGCGTGGATCCAAGCTGGGCAGCTGGCCAAGGGGTCGATGGCCAGCGCCCCGCCGGCCGCCGCGGCATAGAGGGCCCCGCCGCGCACGTTGCCCCGGGCGAGCGTGCGGACGACGAAGCCGGTCCCCTCGTAGAAGTCGCCGTCGGCAAGCTCCGTGCTGCCGCCCGGCACGTTGGCGAGCACGCGCAGGCGGCCGGGGCGGGGCGGGCAGTCGCCGTTCTCGCTGACGTCGCCCTGCACACGCATCCCACTGCCGGTGACGGTGAACGCCCAGCCGCCGGTTCGTCGTTCGAGTCGGTCGCTCCCCCCGTGCACCCCCTGGTCGTCGACGGTGGCCTGACCGCTGATGGCGCGGTGCTCGAGGGGGTGGAGGTCGTCGCGGAGGATCGCGACGCGGGTGGTGAGCTGACGCCCGAAAACACCGGTGTTTCCTACGGCGTAGCGCAGGTGAAGCACCGTCCCGTCACGGGCGGTGCCCACGACGGTGTAGGCCTCGCGGTGGGGTTGGATCCACCACCGCCCGCCGAGCAGCGCCAGGACCCCCAGCGCGATGAGCGCGGCTACCCAGCGGCCCACGGGCGCCGGTCGATGAAGATGGGGGACCAGGGCACCGTCCCCGAGCCGCGGGCGCTGACACAGGCGTTCTGGATCGCTGGCAGGGTGAGGGCGTCGAGATCGGGGTGGGCGACGTAGAGGTTGGGGCGCACCTCCGCGACCGCCTCGTAGCCGCCGCGGCACATGCGCGCCTTGAGTTGCGGCGGGGTGCGCGGCCGCTGGATCACCTCGGTGATGGCGCGGGTGACGAACATCCGCGTGCCGGACTCGCAGTACTGCCGGTCGACCGCGTCGCCGAGGGTGGCACAGTCAGCGAGGTCGGCGGGCCGGTTGCGGTTGAGCGCGAAGTACCACCAGTCGTGCCACACCTGGGCAAGCGGGTCGCCCTGCACGGTCTGCACTTGCGACCAGAACGCGATGGCCTCGCGGGCCTTGTCGACCTGGGTGGTGGCCCGGCCCCCGCCGGTGATGGTGGCCTGCAACTCGTAGGTCCAGCCGTGGTACAGGCACTCGTGGTAGTAGCCGCCGGCCCCGGCGCAGGTGGCGAGGGTGCCAAACCGGTCCTGGGCCTTGGCCAGGCGCTCGGCGATCGAGAAGAAACACTCCGCCCGCCACTCCGCGCCCTGAATGCCCAGGCAGTCGGTGGCGGAGGCCTCCGGGCGCTCCCGGATCACCGCCGCCGCGCACTCCTCGGCCTGCTCGCCCGCCCGCCCACACCGCGACAGCGACTCGGCGACCGTGAGGGTGCCCGACAGCGCCTCGTTGTAGGCCTCGGCCTCGCTGAGCGGGGCGCAGCCGAGGGGGAGCAGGAAGCGGAAAACTAGCGGGGACAGAGGTCGCTCCGGCCTAGCAGGAGGGTGTCGATGGCGGGGTCGGGAGCGTAGCTCAACAGCGGCGGCAGCGGGCCACCATCGCAGGGGTACAGCTTGCGATCCCGGGCCATATTCAAGAGGTCGTTGTAGGCCGCCAAGGCCGTCTGCTCGCAGGCCTCGCGCGCCATGGCGTCGCTGACCTTGGCGCAGCGACTGCGGTCGAAGGGGCGGCTTCGGAGCAGGCAGTGACGGAAGTAGGCCGACCAAGGACGGGGGTCGTCGACCGTGAAACCCGCCGCCGCTGCCCGCGCGGCGACGCCACCCTCGGCGGTGCCGAGCTCGCAATCACCCTCGGGCCAACTCGCCACCGCGACGGACCAGAGGTGCATGCGACAGTCCTCGGCGAAGCGACCGGCCGAGGCGCAGAGGGTGATGTCGCCCCGTGTCTCGGCAAGGACGAACCCACACTCGTCGTGAGCGAGGGGCGCTTCGACCTGCTCACACTGTCCCCGCTCGGCGTAGCAGTCGTCCCGGAGTGCTCCTCCGGGCAGCGAGGAGCAGGCACCGTCCGCGAGCGCGTCGCGGTAGCTCGTCGCGTCGTCGCGGCAGGCCAGCAACCACCCGAGGATCACGGCTCGCGGGTCTCGCGGACCTCGAAACCCGTGCCGCCGTCGGCGATCACCCACACGTCGATGGGGCCCTCGGTCTCCTCCGTGGTCGGGTCGTAGTCGAGGCTCCCCGACGCCCCCACCACGTCGACCGCCTCGCCGCTGGCGAAGGCGGCGCGGAGCTGCGGCCAGTAGTTGGGGGCGATCTCGATGCGGTCCCCGGTGGGGCTGGAGATCTCGCGCAGGCCGTCGGCCGCGTCCTGGCCGGTGACCGCGCCGAGTTGGGCGCTGCCCCAGGCCGCGCCGTAGGCCACCAGCCAGGCGGCGTCGTAGGCGTAGGCGCTGTAGGAGGAGTCGGTGGCGCTCTGCCCGTCGTACTCGGCGGCGTAGCTGGCGGCGAAGGCGTCGTACACGTCGCCCTCGGGGACGGCTGGCGCGGTGCCGGTGATGTTGGGCCAGAGGTGCGAGGCGGCGTCGCGGGTGTCGCTGAGCAACTCCGCGTCGCGGCTGGCGTCGGCCAGGAAGATGGGCATCTCGTCGAACTCGTCGCGGGCGCCGGCGGCGTTGAGGAACCGGCTCACGTCGGGGAGGTCCGAACTGATGAAGAGGATCGCGTCGTAGTCGAGGGTTGCCACCGTGTTGACGGCGTTGTCGCGCTCGGTGTCGTTCTCGAAGGCGTAGCGCGTCGGCACCCGGATCGACGACTCGTAGTTCTCGACGAACACTTCGGCGAGGCCGGTACCGTAGGGCCCCTCCTGGTACACCACCGCCACGCTCTGGTTGGCCGGGCCGAGTTCCTCCGTCACCACGTCGGCCAGGACCAGGCCCTGCACCGAGTCGGGCGGGGCCGTGCGCCACAAGCGGCCTGCCCGCCCGTCGGGCGTGTAGGGGGCGTCGAGGTAGGTGAGCGCGGGCGAGGTGGCCGACGGGGAGACGACGAGCGCGCCGAGGTCGGCCGTGGCGTTCCACATCGCCTCGGTGTTGCCGGAGGTCGCCGGTCCGACGATGGCGAAGGCGCCGAGGTCCCGCGCCAGGTAGGCGCCCATCTCCGCGGCGGCCTCACTCGACACCAGGCCGTCGAGAGAGGAGTCTTCCTCGTAGGAACACTGCACCAGCCCGAACAGGCTCCCGTCGAGGCCCTGGCTGTCGTTGACCTGTTTGACGGCCAGGCGAGCGGCCTGCAACTCGGGGACGTCGGTGCTGTGGTCGAACAACGTGCCGACCACGTGTACCCCCGCGTAGTCTTCCGGGCGGATGAAGAGGTCGTCGGGGTAGGTGTCGGTACACCGGTCGGCCAGCGCGACGCTCTCGCAGTACCCCTCGGCACCGCACGTCCAGCCGAATCCAAACGCGTCGCGACACTCGTTCCCCGACTCGCACGGAGTCCAGGCAGTCGTGCCGAGGGAACAGGACAACAGCGCGAGGAGCATCAGAACGACCCGGACAACCCCACGTATCCTGGCCCGACCAGCAAGGCGCCGCCCGGACCCCAGAGCGCCAGGGCCGTGCCGCCGACGATCCCCGCCACGCCTACCGCGAAACCGATGTCGGCCCCCAACGCGTAGCCTCGCTCGGCCTCGATGTCGGGCCCTGCGGCGGAGGGGCAACGGGTGAGGCCGTCGGCGTCGGGGAGGCACTGGTCGCCGGCGTCGCCTCCGGCGCCCAGGGACAACCCCCCGAGCACGCTCCCCGTGCCGATTCCAACCACGCCGAGCCCGAAGCAGGCCAGGGGCAGGGGGCGGGACCACCCGGGGGTCGTGGTCGGGCGCTCGACCGTCGTGGTCGAGGTCGTGGACGTCGTGACCGGCGTGGTGGTGGCCGGCGCCTCGGCCAGCCTCCGCTCGAGGTTGGCGATGCGCCGGTCGAGGGTGTCGCGCTCGTCGGCGCCGGCGTACACGCGGTAGCGCGACAGGGTGTCGAGCGCCTCGCGCCAACGGCCGAGGCGCTCCTGCGCGTTGGCCATGTTGAACAACAAGAGCGGGCGACCGCTGAGACGGTAGGCCTCCTCGAAGGCGACGATGGCGTCTTCGTAGCGGCCCTCCGCGTAGAGGATCTCTCCGTTGTCGTAGAGTTCGCGGGCCCGGGCGTCGCCGCCGGGATCCTGGGCCAAACTCAGGGCGACGAGCAGGATCAATTGTCCCACGGGTCTCTCAGGTCGGAGCTGGGCTTCTTCTTCGTGGGGGCGGTCGGTGCGGGCGAAGCCTCGGCCGGGGGCGTCGGCGACGTGGCCGGCGGGGTGCTGGCCTCTGCGGGCGGCTCGGCGGCGGCGGCGCGGGGGCTGGCCTGGGCCGCCGCTGGGCGGGCGGCGTCGGCCGGGGACGGCCCGGTCTCGCGGGGTGCGCTGCTCGCGCGACCGGCGCTCGAACCGGCTTCCTCGGGCTTGAGCACCACCTGCCGCCGCGACGTGTCCCACCGCACGTCGAACTCGGCATCGGCGTAGCCGGGGGCCCGCGCGGTGAGCGTCCAACTCTCGCCGTCAGGCACGACCACGTCGAGCGGCGCGGGGCCGAGGTCGCTCGCGCCCCGCCAGAGCCGCGCCCCGGG
>CAYHRZ010000266.1:0-7551 GCA_964359125.1 uncultured Klebsiella sp.
CTGGGAGTCTCGCTACCTGCTCGACGGCATCGAGCTGCCCTACCTCTACCACTTCAACGGTTACAGCTCCGTTTTTCCCGCGCGGCTGCTCGACGAACTTCGACTGTTGCCCTCCACCTTCGGCGCCGAGCACGGCGACGCCACCGGCGCCGTGGTGTCGACCAGCAGCACGTGGGAGCGTGGGCGCACGCCACGAGCCAGCGCCAACGCGAACTTCGTCATGGCCGGGGCCGAGGCCACCCTGCCGAGCGGCGAGGCGTGGGCGGTGCGCGCCAGCGGTCGCCGCTCCTACCTCGACGCGGTGAGTCGCGACGAGGAGCAGTACACGGTGTTCCCGGTGTTCTCGGACTGGTTCGCGCGGCTGGAGTACACACCGTCACCGGGCGCGAGGTGGTCGGTCGGCGGTTTCGGGGCGTCGGATCGCTACACCCGCTACGCCGGCGAACCGACCACCCTCGACGCCTATGCGCAGGCGCAGAACCCGGCCTTCGCCTATGCCAAGGGCTTCGGAGCCGGGGCGGTGACGCACCGGCACGTCGTCGGGAACAAACGCCTGGACGGATCCCTGTCCTACTCGCGCTACACGCAGTCTGGCGTGCTGAGCACCGCCGCCGAAGACAATACGCTGTCGCGACTACAGCTTCGGGAAGAGTTGCACGCCTTCGCCAGCGAGCGACTCGACGTGGTGGCCGGGGTCGACGCGAGGCACGAGTCGCAGCGACTATTGGTAACGACGGATCGCCCCTGGCCGGAGTTGGAGCGGGAGTCGACGCTCCTCGCGCGGGGGGTGAATGTCGACGAGCACGGGTTCCGGGTGGCCGGCGGCGTCTTTTCCGAGGCCCGGTGGACGGCCGGCGCCTTCCGGGTGGTCCCCGGCCTGCGGCTCGACGGCGACAGCGCCACCGAGTCGGTCGTGCTGGACCCGCGCCTCAACGCCCGCTGGCAGATCGGCCCCGACGAGCGACTTCGCCTCGCCGTGGGACAGTACTCGCAGTTCCCCGACCTGCTGTGGCTGTCACCCGGCGCCGGGAGCCCGTGGCTGCCCGCGGCCGTGTCGCGACAGGTGGCGCTAGGCTTCGACTACGCCTTCGCCGGACGCCTGGAACTAGAAATGGACGTGTGGGGGAAACTTGGGGAGGACCTCGTGGAGGTCGACGCCGACGACCGCCCGCGCGGGGTGGCCGGCGTGGCCTACGGCGTGGAGTTGCAGAGTCGCTACCGGCTGCGCGACACCTTCTTCGCCTCGGCGGGGGTGACGCTTTCCCACGCCGAGCGCGACGAAGTCCTGTTCGACTACGACCAGCCATGGGCGTTCAACCTCGTGGGAAGCTGGAATTTCCGCCCCACTTGGAACGTGGGCCTGCGCTACCGGGCGGGCGCGGGGCTACCGTACACCCCGGTCGTCGACGGCACCTACGACGCCACCGCCGACAGCTACGAGCCGGTGTTCGGCGCCGAGAACAGCGAGCGCCTGCCGGTGTTCCAGAAGGTCGACATTCACGTGCAGAAGGACTGGCGCTTCCGCACCTGGAGCCTCGCGGTGTACGGCGAGGGCTGGTTCGTGCCACCCGGGAACAACGTGATGTACCTGGCGTACAGCTACGACTACGACGAGGTGGGCAACGTGGAGGGGCCGGTGTTCGTCCCGCTCCTGGGGGTGCGTGGGGCCTGGGGTGGAGGGTAGCGGCGGGGGGGCGTTGACCCAGGAGAGAGAGCGTGACCGCCCGGAACGTGACGGCCCGGAACGTGACGGCCGCGCCGTGGCCGCGCCGGCGCGCGGATGAGGATCTCCGATCGGGCTCGGGTGGGCGCGTCCATCACGGCTCGGTTCCCGCGATAGACTCCCCGGCAGAGGCCGTCATGTCATTCTGTCACACCTGCGGTGAACCGGAGGCTGCCGCTGCGGCGTGTACCCGCAGCGACTGTCCCTCCAAGGCCCTCGCGCCCCTCCCGGCCACCAAGATCGAGCTCCCGCCGGCCAACATGGCCCGCCGACTGGGGGGCAGCGGTCTCGAACTGGTCACCCTCTTCCTGGTGGACATCGCGGGCGGCTTCCTGTCGTTCGGCTCCGCCTTCATCGCCGGCATCTGCTCGTCGGTGCTGGTCGGCGGCTACGTGCTCTGCAAAGACATGGGCGGGGGCACCTTCAGCTTCGGCAAGCTCATCTCCCAAACCCGGGTGGTCGATGCCACCACCGGGCAGGCGGCCACCACCGTCCAGTGTGTGGGTCGCAACGTGTCGTACAGTGCGCTCTGGCTGCTGAGCGGAATTCCCTTCTTCGACTTCGGGGCCTGGCCGCTGATCCTCCTGCACGTGGTGGTCGACGTCCTGATGATTGTCGCCAATCCGCGAGGGCGACGGCTGGGCGATTTCATCGTGGGCACGCAGGTTGTCCCGGTGAAAGGCTGATGGTCGAAGCCTTCCGGGCGATCCACCCGTCGTCGTTCGTCCACCCGGAGGACGCCGCGGCGCTCGCGGCGCTGCGCGCGGTGCCGGGCCTGTCGGCCTTGCTCAAGGCGCTCCAGTCCAACACGGTGGAGGAGCGTGTGTTTGCGATGATTGGCACCACTACCCTGAAGCTCGGCCGCAGCCAGTACCGCAGCTTGTACGCCATGGTCGAGCGGGCGTGCACCCGGCTCGACGTGCCGGTGCCCGAGGTGTACCTGTCGGGGAACCACGAGATCAACGCCTGGGCGTTTGGCTACACCCGCTACGCGATCACGCTGAACGCTGGGCTGGTGGATCGGTTCCGCGACGAGGAGGTGGCGTCGGTGGTGGGCCACGAGGTCGGGCACATCGCCTGCGAACACATGCTGTACAAGAGCACCGCGCTGGTGCTCACCCAGCTCGGGGCGCACGTCCTGGGGCGCCTGCTCGGGCCGATCTCGGGGTTGGCCACGGCGGGCATCGAGCTGGCCCTGTTCCGTTGGAGCCGTGCCGCCGAGTACTCCTGCGACCGCGCCGCGCTGCTGGTGATGCAGGATCCGGACCTGGTCGCGTCGACCATCGCCGGGCTGGGAGGCTCGTCCCACCGGTTGCGCGAGGAGTTCTCGCTGGAGGCGGTCGAGACACAGGCGAGGGACCTGCAGTCCAGCGTAGGCAGGTTTGGCAAGGTGATGGACGGCCTCCGGCAGATGTACACGACCCACCCGGATCCCATTCCTCGCTCCTTGGCAATCCGGAGCTGGGGGCGTTCTGCGGAGTACCACGCGATTCTCGGTGGTCGCTATCGCACGCGCATGGAAGTGGGGGTGGAATCGCAGGGGATCATCGAGGGCGTGGCGAGTTGTGCGCTGTGCGGGACCCCGGTTGGCGAGGCCTCGGCCTGCCCGAAGTGTGGACTCAGCACCCGCGCGGCGGACCAGCGGCGGTGCCCCGGCGGGCACCCGGTGAACGCCGACTGGAAGTTCTGCCGGTCCTGCGGGAAGCCGACCGGCTGAGCACTCGTCATCAGCCGCCCCGGCGACTACACTCGGTCGATGGCTCGCTCCCGCCACACCACGATCCTCGGCCCCGGCCCCTTCAAGGCCCGGGACCTGCCCTCGAAGTCGAACTACGAGCTCGACGACGGCCACCCCGTCCTCTGCCTGCCCACGCTGCCCCGGGGCGGTAAGGCGCAGGCGCTGGGCGCCCGGGTCATCGGGACGGACCCGATGGTGGAACACTCGGGGGTGGAGGTTGGCTTCGAACTCGGGGAGCGGACCCTGCGCGCCCCCGACGTGTCCGTGCTCGCCCAGGCGCCAGCCGACGGCTGGGCGCAGGCCGCCCCGCCGCTCGCGATCGAGTACGCCGACCGCGGCCGGGACGAAGTGGACCTCGGGCGGAAGATCGCGCAGTTTTTGGCCGCCGGAACCCGGCAGGTGTGGGTGGTGCGGCTGGGGAAGACGCGGCACGTCGAGGTCCACGAGCCCGACGGAAAGGGCGGGATCGCGCGCCACGTGGTTCACGCCCACGAGTCGCTCGCCCTGCCGGGGGTGTTGAAGAATCCCGTGCCCGTGGCGGCGCTCTTCGACGCCGAGCAGGCCGACCTGGCCGTCCTCCGCAACCTCCTGGATCGCTTCGGTTTCGTGCACCCCGACGACGCCCGCCAGGAAGGGCGCGAGGAAGGGCGCGAGGAAGGGCGCGAGGAAGGGCGCGAGGAAGGGCTGCGGGCCGCCGCCGCACTGGTGCTCGGGGCTCGTGGGGTGGAAGACGCCGGCGCCCGGGTGGCCGCGCTCTCCCTGACCGAGGTCCGCGTGCTGCTCTCCCGGGGCTAGCTCGGGTGACGCCGACGTGACGTTTCTGCTACAACGGCGGTGATGATCCCCCATCCCCGCGCCCCGTGCTGAGTTCCTGGCGTAACAGCGAAGATGGCAGCACCGGGCGGCTCATCCAGTTGTGCGGCGCCTACTTCGCCGCCTACGTCGTCACCGGCGTGTCGCTCAAGTACTTCATGGCTCCCGCCGCCCAGGGCTTCCCCGGGGTGCCCGACGCGCAGTTCCTCGTGTACAGCACCGCCGGCGGCAGCCTGGTTTGCCTGGCCGTGGTGTTCTCCCGCGGGTGGCACCGCTTCGAGGGCAGTTGGCGCCTGGCGCTCCCCATCGTCCCCTCCGGGCTGTGTACGGCGGTGGTCATCCCCACCACCACCATCATCTACTCGCTACCCATCTCGGTGATGGTGGCGATGTTGGTGATGCGGGGGAGCATCATCGTCGTGAGCCGACTCGTCGACGAGGTTCAGATCCGGCAGGGGCTGCTGAAGAAGAAGGTCACCTGGGAGGAAAACGTCGCGGTGGTATTCTCGCTGGGCGCGGTGGCCGTGCACCTGCTCTGGGAGAAGAGCGAGGGCCTGTCCGGGTCGCCCGTGGCGCTGGCCGTGCTGGCCGCCTACGTCGGCGCCTACGCCATCCGCATCTACCTGATGAACTGGTTCAAGAACCGCGGCCTCGTGGGCCTCGACAACCGAACGTGGTTCGGCATCGAGCAGGTGGTCGCCACGGCCGCGCTGGCCCTCGCGCTAGGGGCGGCGCTGCTCGCGCCGGTGTCGTCGCCGCTGCAGGCCGAGCTGCAGGCGGCGGTCCTCACCCCTCACCCCTCGTGGGCGCCGGCGACCCTGGCCGGCACCGCCTACGGCCTCGTGGCCTTCTTCAGCGTCTTCATCTTCATGTACAAGGGGCGCACCGCCACCTTCGCGGGACTGGTGAACCGCCTCACCTCGCTGGTGGCGGGCACCGTCGCAACGCTCGCCTTCGCGCTGCTCTTCGGCGGCAAGTATCCCAAGACGGCCGACTGGATTTCGCTCGGCTTCATCCTGGTCGCCGTCGCGTTCCTCGCGCGCGCCGAGCGGCGCCGGGCCTAGACCGTTCGACCGACCCGCGACGGTCCAACGCCGATAGTCCTGGAAAGGCTTAACACTTAACCTCCGACCCCACTCCAGGTGGGCTAGGGGGCGCGGCGATGCGCCCGGTGCTCGTCCTCGCGCTGCTCGCTCAGGTCGCCTGCGACGGCGAAACCGGTGATTTGACGCGGGACGTCGGCGGGCCGGTACTGGCCTGCGGCGGCGGAGCCGAGGGCGACGAGGGCGACGAGCGGGCGTGGAGCGCGGTGTACCGGTCGCTCATGGACGGGGGCGACGTCACCGGGGACGGCGACGTGCGCGTCGCGATTCTCTCCACCGAGAAGGAGAACGGCTGGTTGCCAGCCTATTTCGAGTGGCTTGGGGCCGACTCGGCCGTCAACGTGCAGGTACCCGACCTGGCCACCGCCGAGCTGAACGCGCTGGTCGACGCCGACGCCGTGTTCATCAAGGGCGGCGACCAGGGCGAGTACTACGACGCGTGGCGAGACACAGCGTTGCACGAAGGCATCCTGCGCGTGCTCGAACGCGGAGGAGGCGTCGGCGGGAGCAGCGCCGGGGCCATGGTGCTCTCCGAGTACACCTTCGCGGGCGGGCGTGACCTGACGAGCGCCGACGTGCTCACCGACTCGCTCACCCACTACCTGGATGACCGCTCCGACGGCGGCCCCGGGGTTCACGACGACTTCCTCGGCCTGCTCCCCGGGCTCCTGGTCGACAGCCACTTCACGCAGCGGGCCCGCCTCGGGCGCCTCGCGGGCATCATGGCCCGGGGCGTGGCCGACGGCCAGTCGTTCTACGGGGTGGGCATCGACGAACAGACCTGCATCAGCGTGGTCGGCGGCGTGGCGACGGTCTCGGGGCTGGGTGGGGTGAGCATCCTGCACCCGGCCGCCGAGGCGCCTGGGCGGGGGCCCGGCGATCCCCTCACGTGGTCCGGATTGCCCCTTCACCGCCTGGTGGAGGGCGGCAGCTTCGACGTCGCGACGGGTAGCCCGGCCCTGTTGGCGCGCACGGTTCCCACTTTTGTGCCCACCAGCGGCTTCCCCGCCGGGGAGTGGGTCGTCACCGGCTTGAGCCGCGACGACGAAGAAGGTTTCGCCCACGTCGTGAGTCGGGGCTTGGAACCGTACGCCGTGCACGACGGCACCGCCGCCGTCGTGATGCCGGGCACCCTGGGATTCACCAACGCCCACGACACCGAGGAGCGGGGCCCGGCCGACGAGGCGCTGTACCGTGCGCTCTACGACTACCCGAGCGCCGTCGCATTCACCCTCGGCGCCGGGGCAACGCTCAGCCACGCCGCGGGGGCGGAGGGCAACATTTCCCTCGGCGCGCCCGAGGGCTTCTCGACCATGGTGATCGATGCGTCGTGGGCCACCTCCCGGGCCCTTTCGCCGCACTGGTCGCCCTACGACGTCGGGCAGTCGCTCAACGCCGCCGGCATCACGAACCTGCGGCTGCACGTGCTCTACAGCGAGGGGCCCGACCAGCGAGTTTTCAACCTCGCCAGCCGGGCCGCAGTGCTGCCCTAGAAGCGGTCGCGCCCGCGCCCCTTCCCGGCGTCACCCTCGCCACGGAAGAACCGCCGCACGGGGCCCTGGCTCTTCGCCACCATCGTCGCGCTGCGGGCGGTCACCCAGGCGGTCAACCACGCCCGGCCCAACTCAACCCGCCCGCCCGCCCGTTCGACGGCAAACACCGCCTCGTTCTTCGCCTCGCCGAGGGCCGGGCTCACCCCCGCCACCACCTCCCACGCCGGCGCCCACACCGCGTTGCCATTGAAGAACGTGGCCTCCACCCCTTGCCGAGTGACGACCAGACTCCCGACCCGCGTCCACCCCTGCGGCGTCGGCCCTACCACGCAGGCCCATAGGGGAATGCACACACTCGCCGCGCCCACCGGCAGACCGGCCACCAACCCATCCAGCATTGACATGGAAAACTCCTACGTACGCCTCGTGGTTCACTTGCCCCGCAGCCGGATTGCTGCGGGCACACGTGTCCCAGGAGGAGTCGCGTGGGAGGTCTGTCAGTTATGGGTCGTGGTTGGCCACGGCAGCAGTCTTCGCACCGCCCCGTCGACCGTCAACGCCGCAATCGAAAAATCCCTAGCGGGCCTACTTGGGCTTGCCCGGCCGCTCGGCCTTCGACCCCTTCCCTGCGCCGGGACGCGCCCCGGCGCGCTCGCCCAGCCCACGCCCCGGTCCCATCTT
>CAYHRZ010000267.1:0-7533 GCA_964359125.1 uncultured Klebsiella sp.
CGGCGCGCCACCCTCCCGGAGCGCCACCCGGGCGCCGCGCACGTGCGTCGCCTGTTGCCCGACCCCGTGCCCGGCACCGAGATCGAGCGATTCGAACTCCCGCCGGGCGGGCGCTTCTCAGGCGTGCCCCACACCCCCGGCACCCGCGAGTACCTCGCTTGTGAGGCTGGTAGTATCGAGGTCACTGTGGGCGGCGAGTCATTCCGGGCCGAGCCGGGCGACGTGGTGGCCTTCCGGGGCGACCAGCGGCACGGCTACCACAACCCCGGCGACATCCCGGCGGTCGCCTACAGCGTGGTGGTGATCGCGCCACCCGGCTAGTTACGCCCCGCCGGGGGTTCGATGGACGTCGAGAAGTACACCGTCGCCGGGTTGGTGGGCGAAATCAACGACATCCTCACCGGCGAGTTCGACGACGTGTGGGTGGAGGGCGAGGTAGGCGGCTTCAAGGTGGCCGCCTCCGGTCACTGGTACTTCGCGCTCAAGGACCAGGACCAGGACGCGGTGATCCAGTGTGCGATGTTCGCCGGCAGTAACCGCGGCGTGCGCCAGCGCCCGAAAGACGGCGACGTGGTGCTCCTGCGCGGCAGCATCGACGTGTACGCGCCCCGCGGTAGCTTCTCCCTGAAGGTCCGCCGTCTGGAGTACACCGGCTCCGGCGAGCTGGCCCGAAAGTTGGAGCTCCTCCGCCAGAAGCTCGCCGCCGAGGGGTTGTTCGACGTGGCGAAGAAACGTCCGCTCCCGACGTACCCGCGCGCGGTGGGCGTGGTGACCAGTCCCACGGGCGCGGCACTCCAGGACATCCTCCGCGTGATGGACGCCCGCTGGCCGGGTTTGCCCGTCTACATCGCGCCGTGCAAGGTCCAGGGGGACGGCGCGGCCAGGGAGATCGCGGCTGCGATCGAGCTCGTCAACCGGCACGGCAAGGCCGACGTGATCCTCGTGGGTCGCGGTGGCGGCTCGGCCGAAGACCTGTTCTGTTTCAACGAGGAGCTCGTCGTCCGCGCCGTGGCGGCCTCGAGGATTCCGACGGTGTCCTGCGTGGGCCACGAGGTCGACACCACCCTGTGCGACTTCGCCGCCGACGTGCGGGCCGCGACGCCGTCGAACGCGGCGGAGATCGTCACCCCGGAGCGCGACGCGCTCGTGGCGTGGGTCGAGGAACGCCACGGGCGCCTGGTGAGCGCCGCGTCGCGTCGTGTCCGCGTGCTGCGGGAGCAGGTGGCCAAGATCCGCCTGCAACACCCGCGGCAGCGGATCGAACGCGGGCGGATGCGCAACGATGAGCTCGACGAGCGGCTCCGCGCGACGATCGCGCGCATCGTCGACCGGCGCAAGGACCGCGTCCGCGCGGCGGCCCGCCACCTCGACGCACTCTCGCCGCTCAAGGTCTTGGACCGAGGCTACGCCATTGCCCTGCACGAGGGTCGCGCGGTCACCGACGCCTCCACCCTCAAGGCCGGCGACGACGTCGAACTGCGCCTGGCCCGGGGACGCGCTCACGTCGCGGTGAAGCGCACGGCGACGCTGATCTAGTCGCCTACCGGTGGCCGGCGTACTTTCCCCTGGTGACTGGCGAGCGTCGGGGCGGTAGTTTCATCCATGCTCCTCGTTTCCTTGGCGCTGGCCCGTCCTCCGAGCGAGGGCGACGTCGCAAGCAGCACACACGCCCTCCGCTGTCACTACGAGGACGCCGCCGACGCGCCCCGCTGCACCGCCATCGTCGGCTACGCCGAGCGCGCCTGGGACGTGCAGGTGGGGCAACTCGGCTTACGGGCCCCCCCGTCGGACGGCCTCCTCGGCGGCGATTCCTCGGTCGACATCTACCTGGGCACCAGCGCCACCGGCGGGGCCTACGAAGCGTGGGTGGACTGCGACGGCGGCGACGGCAGCTGTGTCGACAGCGATCCCAACGACGGTTTCGCCCGGGCTTCGAGCTTCGTCGTCATCGACAGCCGAACGCCCGACGAGGTGATGGAGGGCTACGTCGCCCACGAGTTCAACCACACGCTGCAGTACGGCACCGACTACGCCGAGCCCTTCCTCTCGGTCTGGGAGGGCACGGCGGTGGCTGCGGAGGTGTTCACCCTGGGCACGGCCGACGCGTCGCAAGTGGCAGACTACCAAGCCACGCCCTGGGTCAGCGCCGTGCTGCAAGACGGCTATTTCCTGGACGAGGAATACGGCATCTGGAGTTGGTACGAGTACGGGGCGGCGGCGTGGGCGCTCTGGCTCGACCAGGCCTGCGGCGACGGCGACGGCACGCTCTTGCCGCGCCTGTGGACGGCGATGTCGCAAGAGGGCTACCGGACGGAGCCCGACGTGCTCGACGCCTGGACGAGGGTCTGCGGGGTGTGGAAGCCAAGCTTCCTGGAATTCGCCACCTGGCGCGCGGAGTTGGCGGCGGGCGACGACATCGGGCCCTGGGCGGGGGCGGGCTCGCCGGTCGCCACCGAGGGCGTGATCGACGGGGAGGGGGACTACGTGGCCGAGCACGACCTGTACCCTCTGGGGATGTTGGTCTGGGACCTCGCCGAACCCGCCTGCGTGGGGGCGCGGGTCGCGGAGGGCGCGGACCGCCTCGACGTGCTCTACCTGCATCCCGAGCCGCGAACCGATGCCTCACCTTACACCCAGGGCTGCCCCAAGCACGGGCGCATCGGGGTGGTCAGCAACGGGGGCACTGACTTCGACGCCGACGCCGACCTCACGCTGACGCAAGTCACCCTGCAAGTCTATACTTACGACCTCGACGAGCCGACGCCGGCCTGCGGCTGCGGAGGCGGCTTCGCTTCCGCGCCGTTGCTCGGCATGGCGGCGCTGGCCGTCCGCCGTGGCCTCAGGCGCCGCTCACCAGCCGGTACGCGGCGTTGATCTCCGCCATGCGCCGGTTGTACTCGGGCAGTTGCGCGGGGTTGGGGGCGCGGTCCGGGTGCCAGCGTTTCACGAGCGCCAGCCAGGCTTCCCGGGCCGCTTCCGGCGTGGCCGCCGGCGTGATGCCCAGCAACGCGTAGGCCTCCGCCGTGCCCTCGTCACGGGGCGCCGCCGCGCTGGCGCCGAGGGCCCCCGCGAGGTCGCGGACGTACTGCTCCTGCGCTTGCCCGGGCCAGGCCTCGGAGGTGCCCCGCCAGAGCCAGCCGACCAACCGCGCCCGGGCCTCGTCGTCGAGGTGGGGTTCGAGTCGACGCGCCACCTTGGCCGGGGACAGGCGCGCGTAGTCGGCACCGCGGAGTTCGCGCAGCCAGGCCCGCAGCCAGGTGACGCCGTCGTCGTCGAGGGGCACACCCTCGCAGAAACTCTCGCGGATGAAGCGCACGTCGTCGCGCCCCAGCGGACGGCCGCCGGCCCGCGCGTTGGCCACCAGCGCCATCACGGCGCGGGCGGGGCCGCTGTTGCCGAGTCGCCGCACCGCGTTGGGCACGCGCACCAAGAAGCGCGCGTCGTCGCCGTGGCCGGCCGGCCCGCGGAGCCGCACATGGACCGTCACGGTCTCGGTCGCGGGCAGGGCCGCGTAGGGCAGAAACGCCCGGGGCATGGCGCAGCTCTCGTCTGCGTCGTCGAGGGTAACAGTCGCGGACTCGACAGCTTCGCCCGCGCTCACCCGCACCTTGATGTCGCGACCCGAGAGCTTTCGCGCCCGCCACACCGGCACCACTTCCACGCCGGGACCCGACGCCCGGAACGCGTGGTGTTGCCAGTCGATGCGCACCACCTCCAGCGCGCGACTACCGTCCCCGAGGACGTGACCCAGGGCCGCGCCCACGCCAGCGCCCACCGGGCCGCCCAGCATCCCGCCCAGGAGGCCGCCGACGAGCTTACCTGTCCACGCCACGGTCGCGACTCCACTCCGCACTGCCGTTCGGTGTCTCCCACACCCGCAGGCGCTCCACGGTCACCCCGGTGCTCGCCAAGAGCCCGCTCGCCACCCGCGCCAGTTCCGCCGCGATGTTCTCCGCGGTGGGCGGCACGGGCATCCAGTACACGGGGCGACCGTGCGCCAGGTTGGAGGCGGCGATCACCGCCACGGCGGGGTCGGGATCGCCCTCCATCAGGATGGCGGTGTGGTCCCAGTTCTGGTCGATCCAGCCGCCCACGATTTCCTTGACCACGCCGAAGTCGACGACCCTTCCCCGGTCGTCGAGGGACGGCGCGTGGCAGGTGATCTCTGCGGCGTAGCGGTGCCCGTGGAAGGCCGCACACTTCGACTCGTGACGGGGGATGCGGTGCATCGCGTCCCACTCGAGGCGCCGGGTGCAGGTGAGCATGCGCGACCGCTATCCAGGCGCGCCTCGCCTCGTTTCTAGATACGCGGCTGGGCCATGCGCGTCCTGGTCACCGGCGGGGCCGGCTACATCGGCAGCGTCGTCACCCGCCAGGTACTGGCCGCCGGTCACCAGGCCGTGGTGTTCGACAACCTGGTCACCGGCCACCGGGAGGCGGTCCCGGCGGGCGTGCCGTTCGTGGAGGCCGACACCCGCGACGGCGCGGCCGTGCGGGGCTGCCTCCGCGACTACGGCGTGGAGGCCGTCGTCCACATGGCGGCGATCTCCCAGGTGGGTACCAGCGTGGTCCAGCCGCGGCTCTACTTCGAGAACAACGTGCAGGGCGGCCTCTCCTTGTTCAACGCCATGGTCGACGAGGGCGTGCTCCGGTTGGTGTTCTCGTCGACGGCGGCGGTGTACGGCGAGCCCGAGGTTGTCCCGGTCGACGAGTCGGCGCCCACCTTGCCTACCAGTCCGTACGGCGACACCAAGCTTTTCCTCGAGACCGTGCTGCGCCGATACGGGACGGCCTACGGCATGAAGTCGGCCTCGCTGCGGTACTTCAACGCTGCGGGTGCGCACCCCGAGGCCGGTGAGGACCACCAGCCGGAGACCCACCTCGTGCCGCTGGTGCTCGAGGCCGCGCTGGGGCGGGGCCCAGGGTTGCGGGTGTTCGGGACCGACTACCCCACGCCCGACGGCACGGCCGTCCGCGACTACCTCCACGTGCTGGACCTCGCCGCGGCCCACCTGCTCGCGCTCGACGCCACGGCCGACCGCAGCGTCACCTACAACCTCGGCAGCGGCACGGGCTTCTCGGTGAAGGAGGTGATCGAGGCCGCGCGCCGCGTCACGGGCCGCGCGATCCCGGTCGCCCTCGCGCCGCGCCGGGCGGGGGATCCCGCCGTGCTGGTGGCCAGTTCCCGTCGTATCCGCGCAGAGCTTGGGTGGAGCCCTCAGTTCGACGACATCGAGGTGATCATCGAGTCGGCGTGGCGGTGGGCCCGGCGGCGGGCCTAGGCCCCGGTGTCGCTGGCCCCGGCGGCGCCCGGGTCGGAGGACCCCTGCCCGTTGTAGTCGAAGTACGCGGCCCCGATGACCGCGCCCGGCCGGGGAATGGCCCAGCCGTCGAAGATGATCGAGTTGTTGCCCCCGTCGTAGCGCCAACCGTCGGCGTCGCGCCGCGGGATCTCGGCGCCGTCGACCCGGACCTCCATCGAGTCGAGCAGCGGGAGGTCGGAAAGGAAGAACTCAGTTCGTAAGCCCAGCACGGCGTTGGCGATCCGCTCGAGCATCGCGTCGATGTCCGCCGTGCAGATGGACTCGCGCGCCCCCCCCGTGAGCGCCTGCACCTCGATGTAGGTGTTCCCCGGGTCCGCCGCGCCCGTGGCGCTCGCGCAGCCGGTGGGCGGATCGCCCACGACGCCGCTGGCGACAACCTTGCGTCCGGGCCGTAGCGCTTCGAGTTCGGCCACCGCGTCGCTCGCGTCGAGGCCGGAGTGATCGTCTTCGTCGGTGTAGAACACCACCTCGAGGTCCGCTTCGCTGCGGGCGAAGTCGTTACTATCGGCGTTACTCGCTGATATGGCCGCCGCGAGGCCCTGCTCGTCGCGACTGCCCGCCACCCCCGCGAGGGCGATCGCCGCAGCGAAGCCAGCGGTGATGTCGTCGTCGTCGCTGGTGACCATGTTCCCCAGCAGCGTGCCGTCTCCCCCGGTCGTGGTCACCGCCAGGCGAAACGGCAGTTCCGAGGCAGCGAGTGGGCTGGCGAAGGCGCTGGCGCGCGCCACGAGGGCCTCCTGCTCCTCCGACATCGACGCGGAGTCGTCGAGTACCCACAGGATGTCCAGTTCGGCACCCCGGTCCTCCTGGATCCACTGGTCACGCGCCTCGGTGCGCGTGACGTTGTAGTCGTTGCACGCGGTGCTGACGACGGCCAGGGCGATGAGCGAGACGCCGGTGCGCACGGCGTTATTCTACCACGGCGTGTTCCTCCTGCTCCTCTCGTGCGACCCCTCCGCGGCTGGCGCGTCGAGCCAAGAGGTGACCGCCATCCGCGTGGACCCCGCCGACGTGGAGTTGCAGGCTCGCACGGGCGAGCCGGTGTCGACCACGTTCACGGCCGTCGCCACCTACGGCGATGGTCACGAAGGCGCCATCGACCTCGTGAGTTGGACGCTTTCCAACGCCAGTATCGGGACGATTTCCTCCCGGGGGGTGTTCTCCTCGGTCGACACCAACGGCGGTGACGCCACGGTGACCGCCACCCACCTCGACGTCAGTGGCACGGCCAGCCTCGCGCTGCAATACCGGGAAGACGTGGTCGAAGACGGTCTCGATGAGACCGTGGTGGCCGCCTTCGCGGCGGTGGAAGGCGAGGAAGCCGAGGGCATCACCCTGGAGTACCCGCTCGACGGCACCACCGTGCCCCGCAACCTGGCGGGGCTCTGGGCGCTCTGGTCGGGCATGGAGGAAGGCGAGGTGGCGCGGATCCGGTTCGCTTCCCCGCGCACGGACCTCTCGGTGTACACCGCCGCCACGAGTTGGGAGATCCCCACGGATCTCTGGGAGACGATCACGGCTACCAACAGTCGGGGCTCGGTCGACGTGCAGGTCACGGTGGGCGACTTCGACGGGTCGAGTGTCAGTAACCCGCGCATCTCGGCGATTGTGAACGTGACCGTCAACCGCTTCGACGCGACGGGTAGCCTCACCTACTGGTCGATCGTCGGCGAAAAGATCATGCGGGTAGCGGCGGGTGAAACGGAGGCGGTGCCCTTCTACCCGGTGGTCGACGACGGGACCTGCTATGGGTGCCATTCGATCTCCGAGTCCCGGCAGTGGATGATCGTCACCCACACCGGGGGCGACGCGCAGTACGTCGTGCTCGACATCTCCGACCCCGACAACCCGCTCACGCTGTACCAGGCCGCGCACGACAAGCGGATGGGCGTGCGCACCATCTCGCCCGACGGAAACTGGATGCTGGGCGTGAGACAGGGCGAGTTCCAGCTCTACGACCTGCCCTCCAACACCTACGTCAGCACGCCGGCAATGGAAGACGCGAAGTTCACGCACCCATGTTGGTCGCCGGCGGGCGACGAGATCGTGGCGGTGCGAGTTAGCGGTCAGGGCGACTTCGTCGAGGAGTTTACACTACCCGATGGCAGACGTATATATCTGCTCGGCGATGGCCGGTTGATCAATCTCGCAGCGGCAGAGGGGCATCCTGCGAGCGTTATGGACATGAGCTTCGCGAACCAGTCGCTGT
>CAYHRZ010000268.1:0-7526 GCA_964359125.1 uncultured Klebsiella sp.
GCGGCGGCGCTCGGGGCCTTGGCGCCCGGGCGTAGCGGCTCGTCCACGCTGGGTGGCCCCCCGCCTAGCGCCTCGCCCTGGCCGAGGCCCAGGGCCAGGGCCGCGCTCACTGGGAGCGCGGCCAACGGGGCCATGTGCCGACGGGCTGCCACGGGCCTACTTCACGGCCTTGGCGTCGACCCAGCCCTCGACGCCGTCGGGCGTCTGCACCTTCCAAAGCTTGCCGGTCTCGTCGAGCACCACCAGCCGCATGTTCTTCGGGAGGGTGGCGATGGAGGGCGCGCCGGCTTCCGGGGAACCGAGCAGCGCGGTCTCCTTCTTCAATTCCACCGGACGGCCAGCGCCGCCGCTCGCCGTCGTCCCGCAGGCCGCGTAGTCCTGCGTGGAGGGCGGCGCGGAGAAGCCGTAGGCCGCCACCATCCCGGCCACCTGAGTCGCGCGCTTCGCCACGCGCGCCGCGCCCTCGGTGGCGTTCTTGTGCCCGTTGGTCTTGATCGCCTTCTGGTACATCTCGTCGGCCTGCGCGTTGTAGCCGTGCAGTTCGAGCATGGCCCCGAGGTTGTACATCGCGTCGACGTTGTAGGCGTCAGTCTGCAGCGTGGCTCGGAAACCGCACATAGCCCGCTCCCACTCGCCGTCCTTGGCCAGCTTGAAGGAGTCCTTGATCGACTTGTCGCGCGAGAGGTCCACCGACCAGACGGCCCAGCGCGGCGCGACCGAGTTGGCCACGCCGTAGCCCACCCCGGCGAGGGCCTTCGAGGCCAGGGCGTCCTTCGAGTCCAGGTTCTTGACGTCGTCGCCGCACTCGGAGTCCGAGGCGCTGCCGCCGAGCGAGCCGGTCGACTTGACCTCGCCGTTGGCGAGCGTGAAGGAGTACTGGGTGGTGGTCTTCACGTTCCGCCGTTTGCACGACACCTCCTCGTACACCGTGTCGCCCTTGGAGTCCTTGACGGTGTTGCCCTTGGAGTCTTTCTTGGCCTGTTTGGCCTTGTAGTCCTCGGTCTCTTCTTCCACGTCGGTCTTGCCGCTCACCTTGGCGTCGGCGCCGGTGGTCACGACCTCGTAGACGTTGACGCGGAACCCGTCGGAGCGGCTCGCGAACTTTCCCTTGGCCTCGCCGCGGTTGTCGTCGAGCAGCGCGGCGCGCACCGAGGCCGCCACCTGGTCCCCCTCGAAGCCGGAGAAGTTCGCCACCTCGACGCTGCGGACACCGCTGATGGTGTCGGCCGCCGGGACGATGACGTTCACCTTCTCGGTGGCCTCGAAGAGGTCGGCGGCCAGGGCCGGGGAGACCACGAAGAGCGTGGCGAGGGAAAACGACGTGACAGTGACGATCGAAGTGCGCAAGTGGGCTCCGGGGTGGTGATGGGAGGCTACCACAGATCCCCAGGGGCGGGAATCGGGCATGTGGCGGGCGACGGCGCCGAGGCGCGGGAGTTGGCGGATGGTCGAGCGGATCATGGTGGCTCCTGTGTGACGTGGTTGTGGCAACTTGACGCGGTGAACAGTTGGGGAGGCGCACGGGTGGCCGGTGCCCCGTGCCCGGTGCCGGGTGGCCGGTGGGTCACCCCTGCCGGGCACGCACCAACCCTACGGTCGCGGGGCCACGCCGGCTAGGCCCGCGACCGGCGATCTCCGATCCGCCTCGGAGTGTCGCGGCTTCGCCTCGGAGGCGCGGCTCGCCGCCCCGGGGCGAGGGACGCGCGCGGCCGTGCCGATCCGGCTGGCCCCCCGCGCCCGGTGGCCCCGCGCGGGCTACCGTGCGCGCGGTGCTCCCGCTCCTCGCCCTCCTCGCCTGCGCCCCGAAATCCCCGCTGGCCAGCGGCCCGCCCGCCCCGATGGTCCGTTTCCGCGAGGCCGAGGCGCTGCCCGCCCTGGGCCCGGGCGCGCGCGTGGACCGTGGTTTGCGCCAGGCCGCCGAACTGCTGGCGTCCGCGGCGTCCACGCCCGAGGCGCGCCTCACCCAGGGTGCGGTTCGCACGGCGCTGGACACCGCAGGCTACCCCGGCGCCGCGCGCTTCGTGCGGGTGGTGGCGGGGCCCGAACTCCCGCCGGGACTGCTCGACTCCGTCCCCCGGGGCGAGGCCATCGACGTGGGCTGGGCGTTCCGCGACTTCCCCGACGGCCGCCGCTGGTGGGCGCTCGGCTGGGCCCCGCGGCGGGTCGACCTGGACCCGCTGCCACGCGATCTCGCGCCGGGCGGCGGCGTGGGCGTGCGCCTCGGCGGATCCCCGAGCTCGCGGCTCTTCGTGGCGTCACCCACCGACGTCGTCACCGAGTACGACATGCAGTCGGGGAGCACCCGCTGGGTCGGCGGGCTCGATGCCGCGGGCGGTTGGCGCTTCGAGGTGGTCGACGGCGACCGGGTAGAACTGGCGTGGACACACTTCGTGGCCGCCGCGCCACCCGCGCTGGTCTCCCTGCCCACTGTCCGGGCGGTCGAAGCCCCGGGAGAGGTGCCCCTGCGCCTCTACGACGCGGTCGACCGCCTGCGGGCCGCCAACGGGCTCGCTCCGCTGGCCCGCTTCGCCGCCTTCGAGCCCCTGGTCACCGACCACGCCGCCTGCCTGGCCGAGGGGGGACAGGCGGTTCACCGCTCGTCGGCCTGTCCCGGCGTGGCTGCCCGCGCCACCGCGGGCTGGTACCCCCGTGGTGCGTTTCACGAGGACGTGGCCGTGGCCAGCGGCGCGGCCGAGGCCTGGGAGGGGCTGCGCGCGTCGCCGGGCCACCTTGCAAACATACTGTGTCGCGACTGCACGCATATCGCTATAGGGGCTGCCGCGGAGCCCACGCTGGACCCCCGGTTGTTCATCGTTTTCGAGTTGATGCGCTTCTCGGAGGGTGAACCCCAGCCCATCGAACGGCGCTAGGCGCTACTCCTCGCCTTCTTCCTCGTCTTCGTCCTCGTCGGCATGCTTACCCCCGGCCTTGGCGCCCTTGCCCGCGCCCTTCTCGGGGATCACCACCGCCGCCAGCGCCTTGTCGTCGACTTTCACCTTCGCAGTCTTCTTCAGCGACTCCACGCGCGCCGCCGTCGCCTTGGCCACCTGGTCCTGGCGGTACTTCTTCGCCACGTCCTTCTCGGCCTGCTCGAAGCTCTTCTGCGCGGCGGCCCTGCGGGCCTGGGCCCACACGATGTTGGCGCCCTCCTTGGTCATGAACACCGCGCTCACGTCGCCCGCCTTGGTGGCGAACGCCGTCTTGCGCACGGCGGCGTCGACTTTCTTGTCGTTCTTGGTGATGAGCCCCATGTCGCCCCCCTCGTCGGCCAGCGCGTCCTCCGACGACTTCTTTGCCGCCGCCGCGAAGGTGCCCTTGGGGTTGGCCTTCACCTCGGCCAGGACCTTCTCGGCTGCCGCCCGCGCCGCTTTCGCGTCGACCTTCCCCTGGATCTTCACCAGGATCCGGCTGGCGCGCACCATCTCCGGCGTGGTGAACACCGTCTTGTTCGCCTCGTAGAACGCCTTCAGCTCCGCCTCGGTGGGCTCGGCCAGGCTGGCGCCGATGTCGCGCTGGACCAGGGCCTGCACCATGGCCTGCTGCACCTTCCGGTCATCGAGGACCTCGGGCGACTTCTTGGCCTCGACCACGAGCAGTTTCTGGGCCACCAGCCCATCCAGGACTTCCTTGCGCTCGCCCTCGCTGAGCGCCTTGCCGTCGGCCGGTCGCTTCTTCGCGGCGACCGCGGCGAACTCGCTGGCATGGATCTCCATCCCTTCCACCTTGGCTACCACCGGGTCGTCGACCGGCGTGGCGGGGGCGGGGTCCGAGGCAAACACCGGCAGGGAGAACAAGAGCGCGAGCAGCATGCGCCCTCCTACCGCGCCTCCCGGTAGCCGTCCCGACAGCGACCCCCAAGATCGCGGGCTAGGGTGCGGACCGATGCGAGTCCTCCTCGTCCAGGCTTTCACCGCGCTCGACATGGAGCTGGTGTACCCGCTGGGCTTGGCCTACCTGGCTGCACACATCGAGGATCGCCACGCCGTCGACATCTTCGACGTGAACCTGCACCGCGCCGACCCCTACGTCGCCCTGGAGTCCAAGGTCCGGGCCTTCCGCCCCGACGTGGTGGGCATTTCCCTGCGCAACATGAAGGTGGGCATGCCTCACCTGCACACCGACGATTTCGAGCCGCAGCAAAAGGCCATCCAGCTCATCAAGCGGGTCGCGCCCGGAGTGAAGATCGTCGCGGGGGGCACAGCCTTTTCGCTCTACAGCGAGACCATGATGCGGCGGCTGCCCGAGCTCGACATCGGGGTGTGGGGAGAGGCGGAGCTGCGCTTCCGGGACTTGCTGGACGACATCGACCACCCCGAGAAACTGCCGGGGATGTACTACTGGAAAGGGGGAGAGCTGCTCTACACCGGCCAGCCCGGCGGGGTGGACTGGAAGCAGAACCGCCGCCCCGCGCGGCAGTACGTGGACCACGCCCCCTACCTGCAGTCCAGCTTCGTGTCGGTGGGCGTGCAGGCCAAGCGCGGCTGTTCCCTCCACTGCATCCACTGTTCCGACACCTTCTTGCTCGGCCACCGGGTGCGGATGCGTCCCCCGGTCGAGGTGGTCGACGAGATGGAGGCCCTGGTCCGCGACCACGGTGTCCGCCAGATGTTCATGTGCGACCAGATCTTCAACATCCCGGTGTCGCACGCCATCGCGATCTGCGAGGAGATCACCCGTCGTAAGCTCGACGTGAAGTGGTCGGCGTGGTTCAACGAGCACCGCAACACCCTGCCCGACGAGCTGATGGTGGCGCTGAAGGCGGCCGGGTGTGGGCTGTTGTCGTTCTCGCCGGACCACGTCGACGACCGGATGCTGCGCAACTTGGACAAGAACTTCCGCAAGGAAGACATGATCTACACGGTCCAGGTGGCGAAGAAGCACGGCATGGACGTGGAGTACAGCTTCTTCCTCAACAGCCCCGGCGAGGACGCCCGGAGCCTGTTCGAGATCGTGAAGTTCCTCGCCTACGCCCGCTGGGAGCTGGGCGGCAAGCTGCGGCTGTTCACGCTTTTGATGATGCAGCCCATCCGGCTGTACCCGCACACCCGGCTGCACGAGCTGGCGCGGGAAACGGGCCTCATCGACCGGGACCACCAGCTGGTCGAGGGACAGTTCTGGAACCCGGGCGCGATGCAGTACGCCGTGGCCGGCATCCAGGCGGCGGCGCACACGCTCTACGACGCGCGCTCGTCCTGGCGAAAGGCCCGCGGCAACACCTTCGACTCCGTCGTCCGTGACTGACTCGACCTGCCGCGCTGCGCCGCGCGGCGGGCGGGCGCGACGAGGTACAATGGGCGGGTGAGCCCCGCGCGCAAGCTCAAGGACCTCGACGACCTCGTGGCGCTCGGCGAGGACGCCCGCGCCGAGTTGGTCGACGGCGAGATCTGCGGCATCGAGACCAGCGGCGAGCACAGCGACGCGCAGTCCACGCTCAACGGGCACCTGTGGCCCAACTTCGGCCGCCCGCGCCGCGGCGACGGCGGCCCCCCCGGCGGCTGGTGGATCTACGTGGAGACGAACATCACCTTCTCGCTCCGCGACGTGCTGCGCCCCGACTTGGCGGGGTGGCGACGCGACCGGGTGCCGTCGCGACCCACCGGCTTCCCGGTGCGCGAGGTCCCCGACTGGGTGTGCGAGGTGCTCTCGCCCTCCACCGCGCGTCGCGACCTCAACGAGAAACGCCGCGTGTACCACGGCGCCAAGGTGGGCCACTACTGGGTGGTCGACCTCGAGAAGGAGGCGCTCACGGCGTTGCGCTGGTCGCTCGACGGCTACGTGATCGTGGGCGTGTACGGCCCAGGCGACATTGCGCGCGTCGAGCCCTTCGAGGCGCTGGAGTTCCCGGTGGGGCTGGTGTTTGGTCGGGAGGCTTAGGGCCGCGACCGGCACCTCCCGCCGCGCCGGCGGCCACCCCTCCCACCCGGTCGCCGGGCACCGAGTTAGCCCCGCTCGTGCTGTTGTTCCTGCTGGCCTGTGCCCCGAAGGTGCCGCCGGTCGAACCCATGCCGCCGGTCGTCATCGCGGACCCCGCCGAGTCCCGCGCCGCCGACGCCATCGCGTTGCCCCTGGTGGAAGCGATGGCGCAGGCCTACGGCGAGGGCGACACCGGCCGGGCGCTCGCGCTGGGACAGCAGGTGCTGCGGGAAGCCCCGTCGTCCCAGTACGCCCGGCTGGCCTCCGAGTGGCTGGCCCTCCTGGCCACCTTCGGGCAGCCGGCCCCCGATCTCACCGTGGATCACTGGTTCCAGGGCGAGGCGCCGGCGTCACCGGTGGCCACGCTCTACGTGTTCTTCGAGGCCTGGTGTCCCCACTGCCAGGACGAGATGCCGACAATGCAGGCGGTAGCGACCGACTACGGCTCCCGGAGCCTGGCGGTGGTGGGTCTCACCCGCGTGACCCGCGGCCTCGCGGACGCCGACGTGGTCACCTTCCTCGCCGAACGCTCCATCACCTTCCCGGTGGCGAAGGAGCGGGACAGTTCGATGACCGAGGCGTGGTCGATCGAGGGCATCCCGGCGCTGGTGATCGTGCGCGACGGCAAGATCGCCTGGCGGGGCCACCCGTCGTTGCTCACGACCACCGTGCTCGACGCCGTCACCACGCCGTTCCCAGATCGTCCCTAGCCGCGGGCCGCCGGGCCGGCTAACGTCGCCGTCCTCCCACGGAACGTGATGCGCCTGCTCTCCACCCTCCTGTTTCTCGCCGGTTGTCCCGACGCAACGTCGACCGACGCCCCGAAAGACACCGGCACCGAGGACTACGACCAGGACGGCGACGGCTACTTCGGGGACGACGACTGCGACGAGACCGACGGCAAGGTAAACGTCGGCGCGGCCGAGCTCTGCGACGGGGTCGACAACGACTGCGACGGCGAGATCGACGACGACCCCACCGACGCGAGCACCTTCTTCGTCGACGCCGACAACGACGGCTACGGCGACGACGCCACGACGGCAACCGCCTGCGAACTGTCGGCCGGCTACAGCGAGGTGGGCGGCGACTGCGACGACAACGACGCGGCCTACAACCCCGCCGCCGCGGAAGACGACTGCACCGACCCCAACGACTACAACTGCGACGGCTCGGTGACCTACGCCGACGCCGACGCCGACGGCACCCCCGCCTGCGAGGACTGCGACGACGGCGACAACACCCGCTTTCCCGGCGCCCCCGAGACCTGCAACGACCTCGACGACGACTGCGACGGCGAGGCCGATGAAGACGCGGTCGACGCGGGCACCTGGTACGTGGATGCCGACGGCGACGGCTACGGGATCGATGTCACGACGGTCGTCTGCGACATGCCTGCGGGCTACGCCGCCACCAGCGGCGACTGCGACGACACCTCCAGCCGCTACCGGCCCGGCGCCGAGGAGGTCGACTGCACCGACCCCAACGACTACAACTGCGACGGCTCGGTGGGCTACGCCGACGGCGACGGCGACGGCTTCGCGGCCTGCGTGGAGTGCGACGACGCCGACGCGACGCACTACCCAGGCGCCACCGAGTACTGTAACGGTGCCGAC
>CAYHRZ010000269.1:0-4627 GCA_964359125.1 uncultured Klebsiella sp.
GCCACGCTCCGCCACGTCAACGGTGACCGGGCCCTGGCCGCCAACCTGCTGGGCATCAGCACCCGCAGCATCTACCGCCGCGAGGCCGACTGGCGCGACGGGCGCGGCGACGAGTAACTACCAGTACCCGCGCACCTGTGCCAGGGGTGCGAACACCGGCACCTGGAACATCAACGCCACCGGCACCTGCACGCCCAGGTCGGCCGTCCACGCGGCGGAGAGGTGCTGGCGGGCCAGCGCCCGGACCGCGAGCGGCGGGTCGTCGAAGCCGAGCTCCACCTCGCCCACCACGGCGGTTTGCCCCAGGCGCGGTGAGGTCCAGGCCACGCTGATCCCCGTGCCGATGGGCGCCAGGCTGTAGTCGCCCACGTCGGCGTTGCTGCCCAGCCCCAGCGCAACGCGCCCCGTCGCCGGGGCACGAGGCCCACTGGCCCAGTCCCACGTGATCGCCACCGACGAGGTCCCCGCCGCCTCGGTGCGGGAGCTCACCCAGAACACCGAGGCTTCATCCTGGGCTTGCAACGGCAACCGGGCCTCGATGCCGAGGGCGGTTCGGAAGGGGTCTCGACCGAGGAAGTAGCGGGCGCCCAGCAAGAGGCTGCCCGGCTCCACCTGCGACCAGCCGCTGGAGCCCCATCCCGCCACCATCGGCATCTCCGCCAGGAAGCCGAAGGCTCCGGCGGTGGTCTGCGCCCTGACGGCACCCATCCAGTAAAAACGACCGTCAAAGTCGGTGAGTGCCGCCGTGCGGAGGGCCACGCCCCGGACCGGCAGCCCGCCGGTGGCCGTCCAGCCGCCGGGAACCGGACCGGTGCCGGCCCAGGCCACCACCACGAGAAGTAGGCTCACCGCCGCGCCCTCGGCGGGAGTGTACACTGCGGTGATGCTGCTGGTCCTGATCGCCCAGGCCGCCGACCCGGCACCCCTGCCCCGGCCGCCGCCGCTGGCCTACGCCGCCCTCGAGGTGATGACGGAGCCCGACTTCGACACGATCTGGGGGCCGCCGCTGCACGACCCGGTGCGCTACGACGGGCAACGCAGCAACCTGCCGCCGGTCACGCGGAGCCGGCTGGGTCGCGACGCGGTGTGGACCGGCGTGCTCTTGATCACGCTCCTGGGCTCGGCGACGGGCGTGGTGATGCTCGAGAACACGGTGCTCGACGGCTAGCGGCCGCTGTGGCCGGTGTCGAAGGACTCGGCGGTGTCGGCGGTGTCGAGCGTGGGATTCCTCGGGTGCGAGCAGTTCCGGGCCGCCGCCAGCGCCGGTTTCACGCGGGCGAGGCACTCGTCCACCCCGCCCGCTTCCCCGAACTCCGACACCGCGGCCGTGCGAAACGCCACCGTGCCGTAGATCAGCCCCGCCCCCTGCGACTCCTGCACCATGGGCTCTTCACCGTCGATCGTCCAGGTGTAGTCCGCGCCCGGCTGCAATCCCCCGAGCACGCACACCACGGCGGCCTCGTGGTACTCGCGAACCTCGATGGCGAGCGCCCTCCCCTGGTGGTCGTGGACCGAGAATCGCCGCGCCGCGCCCTCGGTGAGCCGGAAGGGCCCGCCGTACCCGGTGGCGACCAGCGGCAGGAGCGGGTCCCAGTCCTCGCCCCCCTCGCAGGGACCGCGAACCGCCTGCGGCGCGACCCAACTGGTGGCCAGCACCGCCGCGGCGGCAGCCGAGAACAGGCACCCGGCGAGGACGCGACGGGCAGTGGCGACGACACCCGGGCTCACGCCGGGATCATACTCCCGGCGTCCCACGCCCAGGGGGTTCGCGAGGCGCCCCCGAGGGGCCTACTTGTTCCCGCTGATCGTCACCGCGCCGGTGACGGCGTCGATCTCGGCCACGAGCGCCTCCGCGTCGGCGGTCTCCAGCGACGGGTTGTCGGTGATCACCACGTCGACCACGTCCTGCAGCCCGGAGAGCGCGGAGACACTGGCCAGCACGGCGTTGCTCTCGATCGTCAGCGCGGACTCGACGTGCCGGAGGGACTCCGCGCCGTCGAGTGAAGCCAGCGTGTCGCAGCCGAGCAGCCAGAAGTTGTACACGGTGTCGAGGGCGTCGAGACCGGCCAGAGACGTGAGGGCACAGGGCTGCGAGTCTGCGTAGTACCAGGGCGCGAACGTGCCCCCGACCTCCCTCAGCGCGCCGAGCCCGACGAGATCCGCCGGGCCGCCGCCCAGGTACACCGCGCCACCCACCGACTCCAGGGCGCCAAGGCCTTCGTAGGCCACCATCGAGGCGTTCTCGTACACGAAGAGGCTTCCGCCCACCTCGGCCAAGCCCTCGAGCCCAGCCGCGCTCTCCAGGGCGTCGTTGTAGGTGATGCGCAGCGAGCCGGGCACAGCGGCCAGTTGCCCGAGTCCGACCAGCGTCGAGAGACGACTGTTGCCCTCGATCGTGACGCCACCGCCCACGCTGCCAAGGCCGCCGAGGCAACCCAGGCCGTCCCCGTAGGCCAGCCCGTTCCAGCGGATCTCGAGGTCGCCGCCGATCGCATCCAACCGCTCCGCGCCGAAGGGACACTCCTCTGCCGAGTCGCCAGAGTTCCCCACGACGCTCACCGAGCCCGACACGCTGCGAAGCAAGGGGGTGGTGAGCACGTCGTCGCCGTTGTCGTGAACCCGCACGTCGCCCGTGACCTCTTCCAGCCCGCAGAGGAAGTACGCCCAGGCGTCGTCGGAGTTGCCCGTGATGTCCAGGTTGCCGCCCACCGAGACGGGATCGGCCTCCTGGCACTCGTACATGTCGCGCCAGCCCGCGTAGAGGCCATCGTTGTCGCGGAAGGTGACGGAACCCCCCACCGAGGCGAGCGATCGGAAGTCGATGTTGCCGCGCAAGCCCACGAGGGAGAGGTCGCCGCCCACGGCCTGCAACGGGAAGGGCTCGTTGAGGTACGACACGAAGATGTCGGAGAACTCGAAGTCGCCCTCGACCGCCACGAGGTCGAGGAAGAGGCGATCCACGAAGCCATCCCCGCCGCGCACCACGAGGTCGCCGCCGATGCGCTGCACGCCGCCCCCCGGCGACCCGTCCTCGATGTCGTCCAGGAGGGGGTTGTCGAGGAAGAGCACGTCGCCCTCGAACGCGGTGATGTCGGTCGGCCAGCCGAGCTTGGCTCGGACGAGCGAGGGGTTGTCTTCCACCCGCAGGCTCCCCACCGTGTTCTCGTCCAGCGCCCACACCGACAGCGACGTGAGCAGCGGGTTGTCTTCAACCACCGCCTCCGCCCGTTCGCCGATGCCCACAGAGAGGCTCTCCAGCGTGGCGTTCCCGGTGACGAGCAGGGCGCTCGATCCGCTGGGGGCCGCCGACAACATCGACAGCGCGTCGTTGCCCTCGACCAGCACCTCGCCGCCCACCCGGGCCAGCGCTCCCATGGAACCGTCGGCGCCCAGGGCCAGCGTCGACAGGCCAGCGTTGTCCGCGACCACCAGGTCCCCACCGATCTCGCAGAGGCAGTCGAGGCTCCCCAGATCGACGAGGTCGGTGCCGACGACGCCCACCGAGCCGGCGACGCGGTTGTACTCGTCGCAGAACGCATCGGCGACCGCCGCCGCCCCGTTGCCCGAGAGGTCGAGGTCGCCATCGAGCGTGTGGGTCGAGGTGCAGGCCCACTCGTCAGCGTCCTCGCCGGAGCAGTCCCCGTCGGTGCCATCGCCCGGGCGGTCGATCGCCCCGGGCGCGACGGCCGGGTTGGTGTCGTCGCAGTCACCACCGATCGCCACCCAGCCCGCGAGCTGCGCGCAGGCCTCGACCCGCTCCGCACCGTACCCATCGGCATCGGCGTCGACGTACCAGTCGATCGCGTCGATGGCCTCCTCGTCGGCCCGCCCGTCGCAGTCGTCGTCGAGTTCGTTGCAGGTCTCCGACGCGCCGGGGTACCGGCTCGCGTCGTCGTCGTCGCAGTCCTCACCACTCGGGGAGCCGTCACCGTCGGCGTCGACCGGCACGTCGTCGCCGGTGTCCAGTCCGGTCTTGCCGCCGCCCGGCGCCGTCGCCTCGCAGGCGAGGGCGACGAGGAAGAACACCGACATGCCCTCGGCCTCCCCGTGCCTAGAAGCTCTCAGCCGCGCTCGGAGCCGCCGCGCCGGCGTCGGCGCCGGTCATGCCGGTGAGCCGGGCACGGTAGGTGCCCAGCGCCTTGGCCCGTTCCACCGCCGGCGAGCGCAGGGCCTGGCGGAGCGACTGGATCGCGGTCTTGGCCACGTTGCCCGCCGGCGCCATGTAGTCGCTGGTCATGACGTCCACCACGCGACGGTCGATCAGCACCTTGAGCAGCGAGTGCGGGAATTTCCCGCTCCGCGCGAGGAACAACAGGGTGTTGGTGTAGCTGTCGTGCCGCTCGAAGAACATGCGGTCGTAGATCTCCGCCTTCTCGTCGTTCACCAGCCCGTCGCGACTCGCAAGTGTGTGCAGCGACGTCCCCGGGTAGTAGATCACCGAGAACACCTGGAGGCGGTAGGGCTTCGGCAACTCCGCCACCAGCCGCAGGGTGTCGAGTTTGTCTTCGATGGTCTCGTAGGCGAGGTCGTAGATGATGTCGTACTGCGGGGGCGCGGTACGATCCGTGTACTTGGTGATGATCTCGGCGCTCTTGATGATCTTGTCGTTGCCCATGGTGGAGCGCTT
>CAYHRZ010000269.1:4637-7502 GCA_964359125.1 uncultured Klebsiella sp.
ACATCTTCTGGATGCGCTTGCTGCCGTGCTCCACCCCCATCTGGATGCAGTGCAGGCCCGCGTCGACCATCGCCTCGTACTTCTCGTCGGTGATCGTCCCCGGGCTGCCGAGCAGGTAGAACGGGTCGCCGACCTTGTCCTTGTACTGCTGGGCAAAGTCGAGCAGGTCCGGCAAGGGCCGACCGAAGAAACTGTCGTCGCTGAACCACACGAAGTTGATGAACGGGTACTCCCGCTTCACCGCTTCGAGTTCGCCGATGACGTGGGGAACGGAGCGGTAGCGCACGTAGCGCTGCCGCTTGTAGAGGTCCCGGTAGAAGCTGTTGCCGCAGTAGGTGCAGGCGTGGGGACAGCCGCGGCCGGTCATGGTTTGATAGCCGGTTTTCCCAAACATCCGGCTGACCGTGCCGTTGTGCAGGTATCGACGTAGCAGGTCCTTGGTGACGGGCATGAGCTGCCCCTCGAACAGGATGTGGTGGTCGTCGCGGTCGAAGTCGGGGGCCGGGTAGCGGTCGAGTTCCTGCTCCAGGGAGCCCGGGACGTTGCGCACGACCTCGGTGCCCTTGCGCCACACCAACGACTTGATGTCGTGCAGGCGCTGATTGTCGCCGTTGGCGAGCCGGTTGGCCAGGTCCAACATCAGGTCCTCGGCGTCGCCGACGGCCACGTAGTCCGCCCACTTCGCGCACTCGTCCGGGCGCACGCTGGGGTGGAAGCCGCCCCACACCACCGGTTTCTCCGGGAAGTGTTGCTTCACCGCCGTGGTGAGCTGCTTGGCGCTGTCGAAGTAGTGGGTCATCAGGGTGATGCCCACGAGGTCGCTCTTGCTCACCAGTTCGAGGTACTGGTCCATCACCTCGGGGGAGTACCGGGCCTCCGACATGCGCACGTGCACGCTCTCGCCGTCGCCTGCGAAGTCGGGCATGCAGATCACCTGCGTTTGATGCCCGTTCGAGCGCAAGTGCGCGCTGATGCTACGCAAGCCGTAGTTGGTGATGTCGGGGTAGGGGCTGACGAGCGAGACTTTCACGGGCACACCTCGTGCGGTCGGACGTATAGACGACCCCGCCCATTCCGTCTAGCGGAAAACCTGTCAGTTACCCCACCCTTTCTTCTCTACGATCTCCGTCACCTCGTCGGCATCCAAGATCACCTCACGACGGAACCGCTCCACCGCCTTGTACTCGGTCTTGCTGTCGGGGGTATAGACCAACACCGGGCCATCCTCGTGTTGCTCGAACTTGTAGAGCAGCATTTCCGAGCGCGGCGCGGGCCGGCCCACCAGCTTTTTCTTGTCGTACGGGGCGCCCCAAGACATCAGGACCTGGTCCTTGGTCCAGCCCACCTGCACCGCACCGTCGACGATCGCCTGCCGGATGTGCTCGTCGTACTGGTAGAACAGGTCGTACAGCGTGATCGGCGGCACCCGCTCCATGTTGATCGACTTGAGGTAGGCGGTGCGCTCAGCCTCCGACTTGTAGGCGAGTAAAGTCTTCTGGACGTCTTCCTCCATGAAGGGCTTCAGCGCGTAGTAGCAGTTGAACTCCTCGTCGCTGAGGTACTTCACGCGGTGTTGCCAAGAGCAGGCCGACAACAAGAGGGCGAGGACGGCGAACCAGCGCATGGGGAAACTCCGGAGGGGCCGCAACTATCACGGTGTTACCGACGGCACCCCGCTGGGAAACCCCGCTCGCGGGTCTACCCGTCCCAGCGCGGTCCCGGCGACCCAGCCCCGGCGACCGTCCGGCAGCACCACCAGCACCTGGCCCGCCGCCTCGTCGGCCACGCCCACCTCGGCCCCCGCGTGCAGGACGAAGAGATCAACCCCGCCACCGAGGTCCGAGCGCCCGGGGACCTCGGCTGCGAGCACCACGGCCGCCGGTGGCAGGCGCGCCGAGGCCACCCCGCCGATCGCAAGCACCATCCCCACGGCCACCGCCGTTGCCCCCAGCGCCGCAAGCGGCACCGCCGCTGTCCGGCGGCGGAACGCGACGCCGAGGAGCCCCAGCCCCGCCAGCCAGGCGCCCAACCACTGGGCCTCGTTCGCCGTGAGCGCGGCCTGCCACGGCGCCCAGGCGGGCACCGGGTCCGGGACCACCACGTCGTCGATGACGCCGCGCCGGGCGAACTGGAGGTTGGCCTGCACGTCGGGATCGCGCGGGGCCAGGACGCCCGCGCGGCGCCAGGCGAGGATCGCCTCGGCCACGCGTTGCTGGCGGTAGATCACGTTCCCGAGGTTGTAGTAGAGGTCCGCGCTGGTGTTGCCCGCGTCGAGGGCGGCCCGGTACGCCGACTCGGCGCCGGTGAAGTCGCCCTTGGCGACCGCCTCTGGGGCGCCGTCGAGCGACGCGCCCAGCAAGATCCCGAGCAGCAGGCCCGGCATCACCCGCCCACCCAGGCGCGCAGCCGCGCCTCGTCGACCGTGCCCTCGCCTCGGTAGCGCGCCGCCTCCAAGGCACGGAAGATCGCAACGGCCTCGTCGCCCAAGGTGGCGACGCGCTCTCGGTTGACCTCAGCGGGGTTCACCCCCAGCCGCGCGGCGGCGCCGTCGAGGAAGATACGCTCCAACCCGGACAGCCGTCCCTCGGGGTCGGTGGGCAGGTCGTCGAAGCCGTAGCGGGCCCTCGCCGATACCCGTCCGCGTGGGCGGAGTCGCCCCAGTCCCTCCCGGCCCAGCAGCACGGCCCCCGGCAAGAGCAGTGTCCAGGCGTAGGCGCCGGGCCAAGGGGGCGACAGGTCCGGCGAGGTACGTACCGGCAGGATGTCGTCGCCGAGGGAGGCCACCGCCGCCCTCGACACGGTGCCGTCCTAGTAGCCCTCGACCGAGGCTGCGGTCGACACCCCCCCGACCTGGAGCACCACCGG
>CAYHRZ010000270.1:0-7490 GCA_964359125.1 uncultured Klebsiella sp.
CGAAGGTGGGCAAGGCGATGCGGGCGGTGTCGCACAGCCGTGACACGGCGGCGCTGATGGGCATCCCGGTGGATCGCGTGATCGTGTTCACCTTCGCGGTCGGCTCGGTCCTGGCCGGGGCGGCGGCGTTCTTGTTCTGCATCGAGAACCCGCGGGTCGACCCGGCGATGGGCGCCACCATCGGGCTGAAGGCCTTCGTCGCGGCGGTGGTGGGTGGGATCGGGAGCATCCCGGGCGCGGTGGTCGGCGCCATCGTGCTGGGCCTCGCGGAGACGCTGGTGAGTGGCTACGGCGGCTCCACCTGGCGCGACGCGATCGCGTTCCTGCTCTTGATCGTGGTGCTGCTCTACCGGCCGTCCGGTTTGTTTGGTCGTCACCAGGTGGAGAAGGTTTGAGGCGGGTGGGCGTGGCCTACGCGCTGGTGGCCCTGGCCCTCGCGGCGGTGTGGGCCATCGAGGTGTTCGTCGTGCCGTGGACGGATCCCTACCTCACCAACGTGTTGCTCCGGATCGGCTTCAACGTCGTGTCGGTGCTGGGCCTGTCGCTGGTGCTGGGCTTCACTGGGCAGTTCTCGCTGGGTCACGCCGGCTTCATGGCCGTGGGGGCCTATGGCGCGGCGATCGCCAACATGCACGCGGGGGTGCCCACCCCGCTGGCGATGGTGGCGGGGGGCGTGGTCGCGGGCCTGGCGGGCGTGGTGGTGGGTGTTCCCTCGCTCCGCCTCAGCGGCGACTACCTCGCCGTCGTGACGCTGGGCTTCAACCAGATCATCATCGTCATCATCCAGAACACCCCCATCCTGGGGCAGGCTGCCGGCCTCACCGGGGTGCCGGTGGCCACGAACTTCGGGTGGACCTTCACGTGGGTGATCCTCGCGGCGGTATCGCTCCGCAACCTGCTCGACAGCCCGCAGGGCCGGGCCTTCGAGGCGGTGCGCGACAACGAGATCGCCACCCGCTCCCTCGGCATCGATACCACCCGGGTCAAGGTGCTGGCCTTCGTCGTGGGCGCCTTCTGGGCCGGCATCGCGGGGTCGCTGATCGGCTTCAACCTCAGCAGTATCTTCCCGTCGCAGTTCCAGTTCGACCGCAGCATCGAGCTGGTGGCGATGGTGGTGCTGGGGGGGAGCGGCTCGCTCAGCGGCCCGGTGATCGCCGCCGTGGTGCTCACCGTGCTCCCCGAGTTGCTCCGCGACATTCCCAACGCGGACCGCTACCGCATGCTGGTGTACAGCGCATTGCTCGTCGTCATGATGGTGTTGCGGCCCAAGGGTTTCCTCGGCAGTCGCGAGTTGAGCGACGTCGTGATTGCCCTCTGGCGACGCGTGCGTCCTACGCGCGGTTCCGCCGGGGCCTGAGTCGAGGCGGGCCTGCGGCGGCCGCCGCGGGGTAGGATCTGGCCGATGCTCCCCCTCGTGCTCGCCGCCTGCACCGCGCCCGGCCCCGTCGGTACGGGTGTCGACACCAGCGGGGACCAGAGCGGGGACGAAGGCGACGGGCCTGGTGAGAGCGGCGGGGCCGAGGTGGACAGCGGCGACAGCGGGTCCGCGCTGGTCGACAGCGGCGACAGCGGCGCCGCGGACACGGGCGCGGGGCTACCGGCCGACGCGCTGGTCATCTGGGCGCTGCGGCACGCCGAGAAGGAGGACGAGGGCGACGACCCCGGCCTCACCCCCGAGGGCCAGGCCCGCGCAGCGGCCCTTGTCCCACTGATGGCGGCGGAGCCGCTAGCGGCCATCTACGCCACCGACTTGCAGCGGACCCAGCAGACGGTGGAGCCCACCGCCGCCGACCACGGCCTCCCCGTGCTCGTCGACGAGGAGGCGGAAGACGAGTTCGCGGCCTTCCTCGTGGCCACCCACCCGGGCGAAACCGTCTTGCACTGCGGCCACTCCTACACCCTGCCCGATTTCTTCGAAGCCCTTGGCCTTGACCCGGTGCCGACGGTCGACGACTACGGGCAGCTGTGGGAGGTCCTCGTCGGCGCGGACGGCAGCGTGAGCTACTCGGAGTCCAGGTTCGGCGACGAGTGAGCGCCCCGCGCGGCGCCTGCGCCTAGAAGGCCTCGACGATGACGGCGATCCCCTGTCCCCCGCCGATGCACGCGCTGCCGAGGCCGTAGCGCTGCTTCCGGCGGCGAAGCTCGTGCACCAGGGTGCCGGTGATGCGCGCGCCCGAGGCCCCGAGCGGGTGCCCCAGCGCGATGGCGCCGCCGTTGACGTTGGTGATGCTGCGGTCGAGCCCAAGCTCGCGCTCGACGGCGAGGTACTGGGGCGCGAAAGCCTCGTTCACCTCGACCAGGGCCATGTCGGAGAGGTCCAGTCCGGTGTGTTTGAACGCCGCGCGGGCCGCGGGCGCGGGGCCGATGCCCATGATCGACGGGTCGCATCCTGCGACGCCCCAGCCGACCAGCCGGGCGATGGGGGTCAGCCCCTTCTTCTCGGCCCACTGGGCGTCGGCGACCACCAGCGAGGCGGCGCCGTCGCAGATGCCGGAGGCATTGCCGGCGGTGATGAGGCCGTCCTTCTTGAAGTACGGGGCGAGCTTGCCGAGGGTGGCCATGTCGGTCGCGCGCGGGTGCTCGTCGACCTTGAACTCGATGTCGCCCTTGCGGCCCTTGATCACGAAGGGCACGATCTCGTCGTCGAAGCGCCCGGCCGCGTTCGCCGCCTGCCAGCGCACCTGGCTGGCCACCGCCACCTCGTCGACCTCCTCGCGCTTGAGCCCGTACTGGTCGCCCAGCTTCTCGGCGGTCTGCGCCATCGCCAGCCCGGTGACGGTGTCGGTGAGGCATTCCCAAAGCAGGTCTTTCATCACCGGCGGGCGACCGAAACGCGCGCCCTCGCGCAGCCCGTGCACCACGTGGGGCGCCATGCTCATGGCCTCGGTGCCGCCGCAGAGGACCGCGTGCGCCTGCCCGGCGAGGATCTCCATCGCCGCGCTGACCACCGCCTGGAACCCGGACCCGCAGAGGCGCTGCACGGTGAGCGCTGGCACCTGGTGCGGGATGCCCGCTTTCAACGCCACGTGGCGAGCACCGTAGATCGCGTCGTTGCTGGTCTGGAGCACGTTGCCGTAGATGACGTGGTCCACGTCGTCGACCGTGATGCCCGCGCGCTCGATCGCTGCCCGGGCGGTGGGCACCGCGAGGTCGTTGGCGCCCACGTCCTTGAGGGTGCCGCCCTGCGTGCCGAAAGCGGTCCGGCAGGCGGAGAGGATGACGATGTCACGGGGGGCGGCGTTGATGGGCACGGGGCGTCCGGGAAGGTGCGCGGCCTAACCGGCCCCCCGCTGCTGCCCAAGCCCCCTGGCGCAGCCTCAACCCAAGCGACGGATGGCCTCGGCCACGATGGCGGCCGGATCGACGGCGCCGGGCGCTGCGGCCGCGGGCGACTCGGCGCCCCCGCGTGCTGCCGGTCCCAGGCCTGACTTTTTCCTGGCTTCCAGCAGGCGGGCCACGTCGTCGCGCGGGAGCGCCCGGGGGCCGCCGAGGGGCCGAGCCAGCACGGCGATCCGGGCGAGGTGCTCGACCAGTTCCATCCTCAACAGCGCGGTCTCCGCGTCGGGCGCGAGCACCAACACCCCGTGGTTGCCCAGCAACACGGCGTCGGCGGCCGACAGGTCGGCCTCGAGCGCGGCCGTCGACCCGCCGGGCGCGGTGTAGGGCACCAGGGGGATCGACTCGCCTAGCGACACCACCGCCTCGGCCAAGAAGGGCGCCTCCCAGAACGGCTCCCCCGCGCACGCCCACGCCGTGGCGTGGGGCGGGTGGGCATGGAGGACCCAGCGGGCGTCGGGGCGGGCACGGTAGGCAGCTAGGTGCAGGCTGATCTCGCTGAACACCTTGCGGGTGCCCGCCACCACCTTGCCCTCGGCGTCGAGGGTCACCAAGTTCTCGGGCGCCACGAGGCGCTTGGAGAGCGCGGTGGGGCTCGCGAGCAACCGGCCGTCGGCGAGGCGCACGCTGGCGTTGCCGTCGTGGTTGGCCACCCAGCCCCGGGCGTGGACGTCGCGACACAGGGCGACGAGGTCGCGGACTTCGGATTCCATCGACGGGCATCCTAACCCCGGCGAGCGATCCGGGAATGCGGGGTACGGTGGTGGGCATGCGCTCCCAACCTTCCCTCTTCCTGCTCGCTTCCCTGCCCCTCGCCGGTGGTTGCGAGCCCGCCCTGGACGGCCCCATGCAGGACTGGCGCATGAACGACGATAGCGCTGCGAACGCCGATACTAGCGACACGGCGACCCCGGGCGATACCGCCGCCGACAGCGGCGATTCGGGCACCGAGCCGGGACCCGTGGACCCTTGCCTCGCGACGGGTGTGGTGGCCGAGTGGAGTTTCGAGGAGGGGAGCGGGTCGGTGGCCGCCGATGGCAGCGGCCACGGGCTCGACGGCGAACTGCTCGGTGCCAGTTGGACAGACGAGGGCGCCGTGGGTGGCGGCGTCCACCTCGACGGCGACGACAGCGTCTCGCTGGACCACGCGGCGAATTGGCCCACCTCTGCGCTCACCGTGGCGGGCTGGGCGCGTCCATCGGTGCTGCGGGGCTACAATGTCATCGTCGCGCACGGGAGCACCGACGGCATCATCAACCCCTTCCACCTGGGGTTCAAGGAAGGCACGCCGCTGTGGACGACCGACGCGGAAACCCTGGGGCCGGCCCTCCACGACGAGAGCGCGGCGCCGAGCGCCGTCGACGCCTGGCACCACCTCGTGGGTACCTGGGACGGCGCCAACGGGGCCAGGGCGTTGTACGTGGGCGGCGCCTTGCTCATGGACGATGCCGAGGGGCCGCCCGCGCTGGCCTACGACGACATCGCGTCGCGCGTGGGGGCCGACGTCAACGCCGGGGAGGCGACGGGCTTCTTCGTCGGCGATCTCGACGAGGTGCTGATCCTCGACTGCGCGGTCAGCGCCGAGGGGGCGGCGGAGATCTTCCGCGGGCAGTGAGCGGCGGAGGGCGGCGCGCCCGGCCCTTGTTCAGCCTGGGCTTGCTGGTGGAGCCGGCGGGACGGCCTCCTCCAGCGCGGCGGCGGCGGCGGGGTCCACCCAGCCCGCGCAGGCGCCGAGGGCCGCCTCGACGTGGCTGAACTCCACGTCGCCCTCGATGGCCACCCGGCGGGCCATGGCTTGCGCGGACGCGCAGTCGGCGGCGGTGGTCGCCCAGCGGATGGCCGGTAGCCAAATTCGCTGGTCGGACGGGGGCGCTCGCGCGAGCCATTCCTCGCGCCACGAGCCCTCGCAGCCCGCGACGGCGGGCTCCCAGGCACACACCCGCATCCGCGCCCGGGCCGCGTTCCACTCCCACCCGTCGTCGCGCACGGCGAGCAGCGCGTAGATCGCCATGGCCTCGGCCACCCGTCCGACCTGTTCGAGCGCGTAGCCATAGCGGTACACGAACTCGGGGTCGTCGGGCCACTTCTTGTACGCTGCTTCCTTGTCGGCGAGCTCCGGGGGGTCTTCCCAGCGCGCCGAGTCGACGACGGCCTGGTAGGCCCGGACCCGGGCCGAGGTGGCGCCGGTCTCGGTGTAGTAGCCCACGCGCGCGGTGCTCCACCCCCGGGCCCGGAGCACTTCCTGCGCCTCCCACTCGGTGCCGTCCCCGTCCACCCCCTTCCAACCCCGCGCCGCCCATCCCTCTCGCTCCAGTCGTGCCGGGACGACCTCGACGGTGCCGCCCAGACGTTGGATCCAGGCCGTGGTGAGTTCCTCGTCCGAAGGCAGCCCCGGGTGATCCACCTCCACGACGGTGGCGTAGACCGGCGCGTAGGCGCTGGGCGAGGCCGACCACCCGTGCATGCCCGCCACTCGGACGGGATTCGTCGACAGCCGCCACGGCACGTCGAGGAAGAGCCCGGTCTCTCCCGACTGCACGATCTCGGTTGGTTGGCCGGTCAAACGCGGGAAGTAGCCCAGGGCTAGGCACGTCGCGGCGGGAAGCGCCAGCACGACGGCCGCCGTTGCCAGCGCGGCAATACGCGCCGCCCGCGCCCGGGCCTTCGGCGCCGCCGTGGGGAGCACGAATGCCATGGCAGCGACGATCCCCCCCAGCCACCCGCCCAGGTGGCCGAGGAAACTGACCTCGGGCGAGGTGAGCGACTGCACCAGCATCGGGATGGTGAGCACCACCGTCCCCACACCATAGTTGCCGCGCCAGCGAGCAGGGATCCAGTCGTTGTACCGCCAACCGATCGCGAACTGCGCGCCCCACAGGCCGAAGCCGATGATGCTGGAGCCGATGCACGGCAGGTCCGAGAACCCGATCACCAGCGCGGCGCCCCCGGCCACGCTCGCGGCGAGCACCGCAAGCAGCGCCGCGGGACCCATGGCCCGCTCGCAGCGGAAACCACAGTAGCCGATGACCACGAGGTTCCCCAGGAGGTGGAAGGGGTTGGCGTGGACGAACTGAGAGGTGAGTGGGCCCCAGGGCGCCTGGTCCAGGATCGACGGCTCCCAGCCCACCGCGAAGAGGTGCACGAGGTCGTCGACGCGGTCGCCCCCGAGCCACTCCGCGGCGAACTGCACGATGCTCAGCCCCACCAGCACCACGACCAGTGCCAGGGTCAGCCAGGGGAAGCGCCGGGCGAGCAAGTGCGCGTGGAAGCGAGCCTCGGGGGCGTCGCGCGCCGCCGCCAGCGCCGGAACCTGTGCCACGGGCAGGTAGCCGTCGCCGGTCCATGGCGAATAGTGAATCGCCTCGTGCGGACCCACGCGCGCGCGCCGCACGTCTTCCTCGAGCTCGTGGACGTCGACCAACAGGATTTCGCCATCACGACGCAACTCTGCGCGATCGGCCACGGCCTACGCCCGTTCGACGTCGTCGACGACCGCGAGGATCACGCTGTGAAGCGGGTCGGAGTCCTTGCCGAGGATCTGCCGCGCAGTGTTGCCCTCGCGGGCGCACAACACCAGGTCGCCCACGCCGGCCTGGACGGCGTCGACGCTGAGGAAGCTCCGCCCGGCGGGGCTGTGACCGTCGGCACGGACGGGTTGTACGATCATCACGGCCTTGCCGTCGAAGCAGGCGTGCTTCACGGTGGCGACGCTGTTGCCCACGACGCGGCAGAGGATCACGGGGACCTCCGCCCCGGCGGTGTGCCCAGGTACTTCGGGTCGCTCCAAGCATGGTCCACGATGCGGACGATGGAGGCGTCGACCGGGGAGAAGGTGACCGGCAGGGCCAGCGCCGCCTCCCGCCCCGTGGTCCACTCCACGATCTCGCCGCGACCCGCCTGCAACGGGTCCGCCGCGACGATGGCGTCGCCGTCGGGCACGCCGTGCTCATCCTGGGGCTGAATGAGCAAGAGTCGCACGCCGACCAGCGACTCGTGTTTCTGGGTGGCCACGACGGAGCCGAGGACCTTCGCGAGTTGCACTAGCGACCTCCCCCGCCGCCTGGGCGGGCCGCCCAGGGGGCGGGGCGGCGCAAGCCGCTCAGGAACTCGTCGTGGGCGCGGGGCATCCCCTGGGCCTCGACGAGCGCGCCCCG
>CAYHRZ010000271.1:0-7481 GCA_964359125.1 uncultured Klebsiella sp.
GGCGCGTGGCGCCGAGGGGCTGCCCGCCATGCTCGACTACCGTGTGCACGCCAAGGACGGCTCCCTCTACAACACGCCCAACTGCGTGGGCATTTACGTGATCGAGCGGGTGTTCGCGTGGATGGAGGCCAACGGGGGTCTCTCGGGGATGATCGCGCGGAACGCCGGCAAGGCGGGCATGCTCTACGGCGAGTTGGACCGCAGCGGGTTCTGGCGTCCCCACGCCGCGAAGGACTGCCGCTCGGTGATGAACGTCACGTGGCGGTTGCCCACCGAGGACTTGGAAGAGCGGTTCGTGAAGGCGGCGAAGGCCGCCGGCATGGACGGGTTGAAGGGCCACCGCAGCGTGGGCGGCATCCGCGCCAGCCTGTACAACGCGCTCGAGCCGGAGAGCGTGCGGGTGCTGGTCGACTTCATGCGCGAGTTCGAGCGGGCCAACGGGTAGCGGCGCGTTAGGCGGCGCCCTTCCCGGAGACTCCCTTGTCGAAGAAGCCCCCCGAAGACGCTCCCGAAGAGGCCGAGGCCCACGACCACGACCACGACCACGACGGCGACGAAGGCGAGTTCGACGACGACGACGTGGTGGTGCTGGTCGACGAGGAGGGCGTGGAAACCGCCTACCTCTTCATCGGCACGGTCGACGTCGAGGGCAGCACCTTCGCGCTGCTCGCCGACGCCGAGGAAGAGGAGGAGTCGGAGAACACCGACGTCTACGTTTTCCACTACAACCAGGACGAGGAGGGCGGCGAGTCCTTCGAGCCCGTGGAAGACGACGAACTCCTGGCCAAGGTGCAGGCGGCCGCCGAGAAGATGTTCGAGGAAGCGGAAGAAGGCGAGTAGCGGGGGCACTCGCGCCGAGGATTACCCCCGGCGCCATGGATGGCGTGGCCACGCCCTCCCGAGGTGTACACTTCCCACCCGTGTGGCCCCTCACCCTGCTCTGTTTCGGTGACGCCACCGCCGCCCCGACGGCGGTGTTCACGCTCGCGGCCACCCTGACCAACACGCGGGTCGACGGGCTCCCCCGACTGGGCTTCGACCTCTCGTTGGCGGGCCAGGTGCTGCCGGTCAACGACCACCGGCAGCAGCCCACACCGAGCGTCGGCGCGGCGGTTCACCGCCGGTGGCTCGACCGGGAGCACCGCCGGTGGCTGGTGGGCGCCCGCGTGGGCGTGAACTGGCTGAACGTGGCCTTCCCCGTGCTCCACTACGACTTCGCGTCGACGGAGTTCGAGATGGGCGGCGCTGTCGGCGCCCACCGGCGCTGGGTGCCCTACCTCGGCGCGCACGCGACCGGGCTGATCGCGTTTGGCCTGGGCTGGGACATCGAGGTGACTCCGGAGCCGGAGGCGCGCTTCCCCACTACCTCGCTGGCCGTGCAACTGCCGATACCACCCGTATTCCCGGTGGAGGGACGCCCGCTCCGGGTGGGCGCCGGGCGGCTGGTGCCCCGGGTGTTGCACCGCGCCGACGCGCCTGCCCGTTGGATCGCGGCAGGACGCGAGGAGCTAGCGTCGGTGGGCACCTTCCTGCGCCTCCGGGCGGAGCTGCGGGCGCTCGGTTCCCCGGCGAGCCTGGTGGAGCGCGCCGGGCACGCCGCGCGTGAAGAGCTTGGCCACGCGGCGATGTGCTTCGGCATGGCCGGGGGTGCCGTCGCCACCTTCCCACCGTGGACACCGCGCCGCTTCGCGAGCGCGGGGCACGCCCGGGGGGTGCTGGGGCAGGAGGCGCGGGTGGACGGCTGTCACAACGAGGGCGAGGCCGTGCGCCGGGCGGAGCGCGACGCCATCGACGCCCCCGACGCGCGTGCGCACGCCGTCCACGCGCAGATCGCCCGCGAGGAGCGTGGTCACGCCGCCTTCGGGGCCGAGGTGGCTCGGTGGTGCGGCGTGTCGGCTTGAGCCGGCGGGTCACGCCTCCGCGTCGGGCCCTGTCCACCGCAGCCAAGGCCCCAGGTCCACCCCCGCCCACACCGTCCACGACACCCGGCCGCCGGCGCGACGCGCGAATATTGTTGCCGGCGGGTTGACAGGTTTGCTGACGCGCGGGTAGCCTTTGCCGGTCAGAGGGGTTCTCCCTCACGACGTCACCGGAGCTCCCTCACCGTCACGGAGAGCGAGAATGAGTATCCGGTCCCGCGTTCGTCCCATCGCGCTGGTGTTCCAGGCACGACTGTTCACCGATAGCACCGGCACCTACAAGGTACTGGAGCTCGACGTCCCGGAGCTGGAAGGCCTCCTACCTCACGCCGAGTCGCTGGCCCTGGAGTGGCTGCTCGACCAGGTCGCGACGAACGAGGTCGACTGGAACCTCGACGCGATCGCGGGGTGGGATCGCGACCACGAGGTGGGGCCCGTGGCCCTCTTTGCCGCCGACCAGACGGCGGCGGGCCCTGGGCTCGCCACCATCACCAACCTCACGTCGGCAAGCTACCGGCGCCACGTGCGGCTGCAACTGAAGTGGCGGTTGCACACCGGCGTCAGCGTGCCCAAGGAAGCCACCTTCAGCGCGATCCTGTACGTCACCACCAAGGGGCAGTAGTGCTGCCCCGGGGGCCGATCGTGGCGCCCATCGACTGGTCCCGGGCGCGTGCCACGGCGGCGCGAACCTGTGGCTGCGGCACGACCTGCCCGAGGTGCCTTGGCTCCGCTTCGCCCCGGGTGCCCCGGCGTGGCTCGCTGGCCGCCGCCGAGACGGCCATGGAGCGCCTGCGGATCGACGACTCCCCGGTGGCCGTCGAGGCGCGTGCCGCCTCGACCCTGGACAGCTACGCCCGCGCCGTCCGGCCCTGGGTCGCCGGTGCCGCAGCGCGGCGCGGGCTGGACATCGACGACCTCACCGTCGACGACGTGCTGGCGGAGGAGGGCCTCTCCATCGACCTGTTGCGCGCGGCGCGGACCGGCGTCCGCCTTGGGGGCACTGTAGACGCCCCGGCGGGCACGGGGATCCTCCCCGTGGGCCACCTCGCGCGCGGTGCCCCGCGGCGAGCCGGCCACCTGGCCAAGAACCCCGACACCGGGCAAGTCAAGTATCCCACCGGGTACCGGGAGACCGACGCGCCCCGGTCCGGGGGCCTGCGCACGTGTACCGAGGCCGAGGAGGCCACGATCGCCGCGACCGTCGATCGTATCCGGGCCACCCTCCACCGGGTCCCGAAGTCCTACGAAGGCGTCGCATACCGGGCACTGGTCGAGGAGTACCTCGACGTGTGGTCGAGCAACAGTTGTTTCGGCCAGGGCTACTGCTCGGGGACCGTGGGGAAGGGGGTTTGCTACGGCGGCTACAAGTACGCAGAGAGCACGTCCGAGTTGTCGTTCGGGCCGGCGTTCTTCTCGCCCGGGGTGAGTGCGCTCCTGGACCCGCTCGACTTCCAGTCCGGGATCGTGGTGCACGAGCTGGTCCACATGATCGACGATCACGAGGATGTTCCCAACGGCAGTTGCTCGCAGTGCGGGCCCGAGTGTACCGCCCACGAGCACCGCGCCGCCTATGTGCAGGCGCGGTTCATGGACATCTCCAAGTGCGGGGCCGAGATGTTCGGGTGCTCGTACGGCCGCGCGGACGCGGGCACCCCCACGGAAGAGAACCTGCTGGAGACGATCGGCGAGTTCTTCGAGTGCTACCTGCTGGAGGCAACGCTGGTCGAGATACTCGCGCTGGCGGCGCTCTTGCTGGTGAACCCCGCCGCGGCCGCCAGCGTCCTCCTCGTCGGCGGCGCTGCGCTGGCGGCCCTCCTCCTGGTGTTCCTTGCCGATGCGTGGTTCTAGACAGACGCTAGTGGCGAGCCTGGTGACGCTCGGCGCCATCGTGGGGTGCAGTCCGGGCGTGGAGCGCGTGGTGGGCGTCTGGTTCAGACAGGACGCAGGGATGACGGTGGCTGGCGGCGGGCCCTGCGAGGTGGCGCTCGACATCGTCGGCGACCACGAGTCGATCACCGTCCACGAGGTGATGCCCTGCTTCGAGTTCGAGGGCGCGTCGTGGGTCGTGGCGCTCGACGACCTGGGCCACCACCAGCTGCACTTCCCCGTCGCCGACGCCGGCGCGAGGCCCAAAGCGGTGGCCCGCTACCGGCTCGCGGTCGGCGAGCGAGCGATGGACACCGGCGACTCCGGCGCCGTGGGACCGCCGTTGGCCGAGTCAACGGGGACGTTCTCCACGGACGAAGACGCGGCGGTGACGTTGGAGAACGGGGCTGCCTTCACCCTGCGGTGGAGCGTCGCGATTTGGCATTGAGCCCTCCGTCCGAGCGCCCTTGCCTCACTCCTCACCATCCGCCCCTGTCCACTGCAGCCAAGGCCCCAGCTCCACCCCCGCCCACACCGTCCACACCGCGCGGCTCCCCAGGGGCTGGTACGCAGCGGTCGCGACGTAGGGGGCGATGCTCTGGTCGTCCAGGAACAGCACCGGCAGGTACACCCCCAGCAGCCCGCCCGGCCCGTGGGCGTCGTCGTCACCGGGCGTGGGCTCCTTCCACCACCCGGCATTGAGCGCCGGACGGAGCGCGACCTTGTCCCCCAGCGGCAGCGTGCTGCTGCCGAGGACCTGTCCCCGTAGGGTCACCCGCAGGTCGAGGTCCACGCTGAACTCCGCGTCCAGCGCCAGCGACACCGGCGTGTCGTGGCGGCGCTCGTCGAGGAAACTCCACTTGAGGTCCACCGCCCGCGGCGGCGTGAGCCCGCGCACGCCGATCTCCCAGCCGCGGCCTAGTCCAACGCGGAACTCCAGTTGCACCGGGAAGGCCACGAAGTCGCAGTCGAGTTGGCCCGGGGCGCAGTCCCCCGGGTACTGCTCGTCGCCCAGCGGCTGCACGAAGGCGCCGAGGTTGGCGGCGCCCTGGAACAGGCCCAGGGAGTGCGCCGGGCGCAACATCGCCGGGGCACAGGCAAGGAGCCCCAGGACCAGCACTGCTTGCTTCCTACGCCGCTAGTGACCGCCCGACGACTTGGCCGCGCCCTCGTCTTCGTGCATCCACTTCACCAGCCATGGCGACATGGCGAGCAGGATCGCCGCCGACACCAAGCAGGCCAGGCCGATCTGCCCGAACACCGAGCCGTACACGCCCAGCGTCTCGATGGGGGGCGGGATGGTCTTCTCGTCGCCGCCGCCGTGGCCCACGCCGGTGAAGGTGGCGATGATGCCCGCGAGCAAGCTTGAGAAAGCCGTGGCGAGGAACCACGCTCCCATCACCGTGCTCACCAGCCGCGAGGGCGACAGCCGCGTGACCATCGAGAGCCCCACCGGCGACAGGCACAGCTCCCCGGTGGTGTGCAAGAGGTAGCCGAGGATCAACCACGACACGCCCACCATGCCGCGACTGTCGGCGTTGTTGGCGCCGTACCACAGGGCGCCGAAGCCGAGCCCGAGCTGCGCGAGGCCGAGCGCGAACTTCACGGCGGTGTTGGGCTCGATGCGCCGGGCGCCGAGGAAGCCCCACAACGCCGTGAACACCAGGCCGAAGAGCAGGATGAACACCGGGTTGGCGGCCTGGAAGGTCGACGCCGGGATCTCGGAGCCGCCCACCCCCATGCCCACGTCGCCGCTGCCCACCGTCCACTGGGCGGTCACGACGGGGTCGGTCTTGGTGCCGGCCTTGGTGGCCTCTTCTGCCAGCCGCCGTGCTTCCTCCCGGGCCCGGTCGAGGTGACTCAGCGAGAGCGTGCCGCCCGCCCAGTGGCTGCCCGCCACCACGGTGAGCCGGTCGTCGTCACCCTCCTTGCCCGGCTCGTCGGCCACCGCGGGGTCGTCGACCCACTCCAGCCCCACCGGCGCGCCGTTGACCACCAGCTCGCCGGAAAAAGTGCGCCCGACCTGTTCCTGGTTCAGCGCGATGTCGATGGTCTGGCCCACCTCGGCCTGGGCCACCACGCGATCCTCGCGCACGCGGTCGATGTTGCGGTCGGTGAAGTTGTTGATGGAGCTCCCGGCCTGCTCGAAGAAGGCCCAGAACAACATCGAGAAGAACATCATGATCACCACCACGAAGAGCCGCTGGCGCTCCACCAGCTCCGCCGCGAAGGCGTTCTTGAGGATGTAGACCAGGGCCACCGCGCCGCTGGCAAAGAGCACCAGCCCCGGGGGCGTGGCGATCTCCGAGAGGAAACTCGCTGCCACCTGGACCAGGGGGCTGCTGCTCTCCTGGTACGACTGGATGAGGTCCTTGGGCACCAGCCGCACCGCCCGCGCCGAGCTCACCAGCCACGCCAGGACCGGCACCGAGAGCACCACACCGCCCATCACCGCCGCCAGCGGCGGCAGGCCGAGGATGGTCTTCGCCGCCGTCTCGGGGGGCTGTCCCGCGTCGTCGGGGATGCCCCCCTTGTTCAGTGCCATGAACGCGATCACCGCGCTGGTGACCAGCGCCAGGGCCACGAAGGCGTTGACCGCCATGAGGATGGTGTCGTCTTGCAGGAACACCATCGACCCGCCGGTGGACAAGGCGCCCACCAGGATCAACACCTGCGCTACGCGCGTGGGGACCGCGAACACGGCGAGGCCAACCAGCATCCCGATGGTGGCGAGCCCGAAGCCGTAGTGCCAGCCGAAGGTCTCGCCCACGTAGCCGCACAACAACGGCGCCATGGCCGCGCCGAGGTTGATGCCCATGTAGAACAGGGTGAAGCCGGCGTCGCGCTTGGGGCTACCCTCCTCGTAGAGCGAGCCCACGATGGTGGAGATGTTGGGTTTGAAGAAGCCGTTGCCCACGATCAAGAGCGCCAGCGCCACGTAGAAGGCGCTGCTGTTCTCGATGGTCATGGTGAGGTGGCCGGCCGCCATGAGCAGGCCCCCGAGGATCACCGCGCGCCGGGCGCCGAGCAGGCGATCGGCGAGCATGCCGCCGAAGAACGGCGTCATGTAGACCAGCGCGGTGTACGCGCCGTACACGGCGTAGGCCTCGTTGTCGCCGTAGGCGAGGAACCCCTTGATCATGTAGAAGACCAGGAGCGCCCGCATGCCGTAGTAGGAGAAGCGCTCCCACATCTCGGCGAAGAACAGGTTGAACAACCCAGTGGGGTGGCCAAAGAGAGTGGGTCGGTTCATCTGCGGACTCCGGGGCGAAAATCGCCGGGAGGGTAGCACGGGCGACAGCAGCGGGCCCCGCGCGGTGCTACCCTTCCCCCTTCACCGGACGGGATCCCGCATGAACGAACGTCTCCAGCGCCTCGTCGACGCCGCTCAGGGCCGCCCGGCGCGCGTCGGCATCGTGTCGATGTACGACGTCGAGAACAACGCCGTCCGCATCCTCGCCTCCACGTTGCGGCAGGGCGGTCACCACGTGGCCGAGATCTACTTCAAGGACTGGATCTCCAACCACCTGGACCCGGCCACCGACGCCGAACTCGACAACCTCGTCGGCGTGGTCAAGGACGAACAACTCGACTTCGTGTGCATCTCCATCCGCGCCAGCGCCTACTACAACGCCGCGCGCATCCTCACCGACCACCTCCACGACGTGCTCGACGTGCCGGTGCTGTGGGGGGGCA
>CAYHRZ010000272.1:0-7407 GCA_964359125.1 uncultured Klebsiella sp.
CTCGCCACCCTGGCCGCCACCGGCGACCCCGACGCGCGGCTGGCCGAACTCCGCCGCGCGCGCTTCGGCTCCAGCCTCCCCTTCCTCGCCCACATCGCCCACCGCGAAGGCGGGGTCCTGGGCGAACGGTGGGTGATCGTCGAACGCCTCGCCGACGTGGTGCAGGTGCTGGATCCCAACCCCTGGGACGACAAGGACGAGGCGCACTCGTTGTCGCTGCACGACTTCCTGGTCCGCTGGGAGCTGGGCGGTGGCGGCTACGCGGCTGTCCGCGGGTAGGCGCGCCGCCCCCTCCTCCCCCCTTTGCGGGGGAGGCCGGGAGGGGGCCTCCGGAGATCTCACACGGAGCCGCCGCGCGGCACAACCCCGTGCTGCCCCCTTCCGGCTTCGCCACCTTCCCCCGCGGGCGGGGGAAGGCGACGGTGGATGGAGCTCTGCGGGTTCATCCAGTATAATCGGGTGTCACCTCGCCCTACTCGGCCACGCTCACCCGCCAGGTGCCGGGCTCCACGTCCACCTCCGTGGTCCCGCCGCCGGGCCAGTCCACGCGCACGGTCGCGGGGCGTGCGCTGCCGGTCCCCACGTGCACGCGGGGGTGGGTGTAGGCGCCCCACCCCGAGGCGGAGAGGTTCCACCGCGCGCGTGCCACGCCCGCGGTGTCGGTGACTGTCACCCGGGCGCCCACGCCGAAGGTGTTCGCGCCCGCGCCCTCGAGGTCGACCACCAGCACGCCGTTGCCGTTGCAGGACGCCGTCCGCAGGTACGACTCGGTGCCGAGGTTCGTCACCAGCACGTCGAGAGTGGCGTCGTCGTCCACCAGTCCCGTCGCCACCGCTCGACCGGCGCCGACGTCGTCGAAGCCCAGGGCCGGGGCAGCGTCGTCGAACTGGTCGCCGTCCCGGAACAGGAAGCGGTCGACCTGCTCGGCCGGCTGCGAACCGTCGGCGCCGCCGTAGAAGGGCCCGGTAGAAACCAGGATGTCGTCGTCCCCGTCGTTCTCCGCGTCGAACCACTGTGAACCAAACGACATGCTCCCGGTACCCGCCCAGGTGGCGGCGTTCATGGCCGCCGCGGCGTCGAAGAAGGTGCCGTCGCGGGCGTTCTGGTAGAGCAGCGTCAGCCCGGAGTTGGTGATGAACAGGTCCGGCCAGGCGTCGCCGTCCACGTCGCCCACCGAGGCCCCCATGGGGCTGCCCTGGTACCCACAGCCACAGGCGTCGGTGACGTCGGTGAACTGGGCGGTGCCGTCGTTCTGCAACATGCGGGAGCAGGGGCCGGCGTTCTGGTCGGCGTTGAGCGTGTAGTGGTCGTCGTCGCCGTCCTGGTCGTAGTCGAGCCAGATCCCCATCCACCCGAGGCCGTCGTCGCTGTCCACCGGCACCCGGGCGCTCTCGTCCGTGAAGGCGCCGGTGCCGTCGTTGAAGAAGAGTTGGTCGCGGGTGGAACCGTTGCTCGACGCGGCCACGTACACGTCGAGGTCGCCGTCGCCGTCGGCGTCGCCGAGGCCGAGTTGCCGCACCCTGAGTTGCGAGATGCCGATGGGGTCGATTTCCTCCGTGAACTGCCCGCCTTCGTTGCGGAAAAGCGCCGACCGCCCCGTGGTGTTGCCCGCCAGGATGTCGAGGTCGCCGTCGCCGTCGAGGTCGCCGACCGCCAGCGACGAGACGTGGTCCAGCGGACTCAGCTTCGACGCGCTGGGGAACGAGCCCGCCTCGTTGCCCGCGTAGACGATCCCCTCCAGCCGGATCCCCACGACCAGGTCGTCGTCGCCGTCGCCGTCGAAGTCGGCCAGCGCCGCCGGGCTGTGCTCGAAGCGCTCCCCGTCGCTGTCGACAGTGGTGAAGGGGAGGGCGAGGGTGGTGTAGGCGAGGGCGTCGACCGGGGCGTCGCAGGCGCCCTCCTGCGAGACCGTGGCGGTGTCGTCGCCCGCGCTGTCGCGGGGGTCGCCCGTGGGGACGGCGGTGTCGGCGGAGGGGGCGGCGCAGGACAGGAGGAAGAGCACGGCTCATGATACGGGGTCGGGCCCATGGCGCGCTACCTGCTCACCGGCGCCACCGGTTTCGTCGGCGCCAACGTGTTGCGGCACCTGGTCGCCGCGGGTCACGAGGTCACCTGCGTGGTGCGCAAGCCCAACCTCTGCGTGGAAGGCGTGCAGGCCACCCTCGTCTCAGCCCCGCTCACCGACGTCGACGCCATGGCCCGCGCGATGGACGGTCACGACGGCGTGCTCCACGTCGCCGGCATCTTCGACCCGGGGCCCGGCGGGGAAGCGACGATGCGCGCCCTCCACGTCGACGCGACCGTGGCGTTGCTCGCGGCCGCTGCGAAGGCGGCGGTGCCGCGCTTCCTCACCTGCTCGTCGAGTTGCACGGTGGGCTTCGGCCCGCTGTCCGCGCCCGGCGACGAAGACACCCCGGTCGATGCCGACGCGATCTACGGCAAGCGCGGCGCGCTGCGGGCCTACTACGAGACCAAGCTCGAGTCGGAACGCGTCACAGCCGAGGCCGGCGGGGTGGTGGTCTGCCCGGACTACGTGCTCGGCGCCTGGGACGTCAAGCCCACCTCGGGACAGCTCCTGCTCGCCATCGCCCGGGGGTTCGTGCCGCTCTACCCCGGCGGCGGCAAGTGTTTCGTCGACGCCGACGACTGCGCCGTGGGCCACCTCCGCGCGATCGAGGTGGGCCAGCCCGGTCGGCGCTACCTGCTGGGAAACTGGAACCTCAGCTACCGCGACTTCATGGCCACCTGCGCCCGCGCGGCGGGCAAGCGGCCCCCGGTGGTGCGGACGCCGCGGCTAGCCCTGGAGGCGGCGGGGCTGGCAGGGGCCGTGCTGGCGCGCTTCGACGAGCACCGCTTCGCGGGCCTGGAGCGCCACGTGCTCCGCGCCATGGCCCAGGCGCGCTACCGGACCGGCGAGCGGAGTTGGCGCGAGCTCGGCGTGCCGCGCACGCCGGTGGACGTCACCGTGGACAAGACGCTGCGCTGGTTCCGCGACCACGGCTACCTCGCCTGACGAGGCCGAGGACCACGAGCAGCCCGGCGGCACCGTCGTCGCAGCCGCAGGTGGGACAGTCGACTTCCTCGGTGGAGGCACAGGGCAAGACGTGCAGCTCCAGCGGGTCCCCTTCCGAGGTGGTGTAGAGCGTGCCGTTCTCCGCCACGAACACCGCCTCGCCCTGGATCTCGCCCACGAGGTCCACCGCCTGGGGCGCGGCCGCCCAGTCCGGCTCGCACCCCCGCCAGGCCAGGGCCCGGGTGGCGGTGCGCAGCACGGTGAGCGCGCCAGTGGCGTCGACGGCGCCGCCGGTGATCGGCTCGCCCACGTCGAGTTCCGCCTCCTCGCGCAGCGTCGCCACCTCGCCGCCGCAACGCAACTCCCGGGCGAAGTACACCTTGCCCCCGGAGTCTTTCTTGGTGACCACCCGCACCGCGCCGTCCGGGTACACCAGCACCGCCTCGGCGTCGCGGGCCTCGCCGTCGTCGTAGACCAGGGGGCAGGATTCCGCCAGGAGCCGGGCGTCGTCGGTGACCGGCACTTTCCAGAGCGTGATCGTGTCGCGAGTCTCGTCGTTGTCGCCGATGTCAGCGATGAAAATGCAGGTTCCCGAGGGACAGTCCGTGGCGGCCAGGTCCTCCCAGTCGGTGTTGGTCGCGCCGTCGATGCGCTGTTCGCCGAGGTACTCGCCAAGTTCGCTGAACGTGTAGAGCAGCGCGTCGCCGCCGGCGTCGCCGATGGTGTAGAACTGCTCGTCGACCTTCACCACGCCCGAGGACTCCGACGAGGGGACGGCGTTGACCTCCACCACCTCCCCCGGGGTCCAGCCCGCGCACACGCTGGTGGCGTAGGCCGGGGAGAAGGCGAGCGTTAGCAGGGTGACGACCATGTGGGCCCTGCACCTTATCGCCTGTCCCGCCGAGCAGCTTGGGATCGAGCTGCCCGAGGCGGGGGCCAAGGGCATCTCGCACGAGGACTTGCGTCGCGACGTGCGCCTCCTGTCGGAGAGCGCCGACAAGGAGTCGGCCTTCGTGGGGCGCCTGGAGCAGATGAAGTTCGAGAAAGTGCCCGACATGCCGGGGGGCGCGGCGCGGGGTGGCAACGGCCCGGCGACGGTCATCTTCGCGCCGGTGCCGGGGTACCCCGACGAGGCCACGGCGGCGGCGGCGATCATCTCCTTCGCCAAGGCCTGGGACCTCGGCGACGGCCCGCCCAGCCGCGTGGTCGCCTGCCTGGGCGACCGCGACGGGGGCGAGCGGGTGGACCCCTTCGGCCCGGTGGACGCGTCGCGACCGGCGGAGATGATCAACTACACCAACCTCGCGGACCGGGTGAAACGGCGGTTCACCCAGTTGGACGGGCGGTTGCGGTAGGGGAGGGGGCGGGCGGTGGGGCGACGAGGTGTGATCGGCGAGCGTCGAGTCTCGAGCGTCGCCTGTCGACCTCCGACCGACCCTCCGCCGCGAGCGTTCCCCGTCGCCACGCGGGTCAACGTCGCCGACGGCGCACCCTCGTCGCGACGAGGAGGGTGGCCACCACCCCCACGGGGGCCGCCCCAGCGCCGCTGTCACAAGCACAGCCACCCGGGGGCGGCTCGCTGGCGGCCCGGGGGGAATCGCCACCCTCGTCGCCACCTGGTCCCCCGGCGGTGTCGCCGACGGGCAAGTTGCCCTCGCACTCGACGGCCAGGGTGAACGGGCCCGCGCCGCCGGCGTAGCCGTCGACCATCAGCGTGTAGGCCTTGTCCTTCACCGCGTCGAAGGACAGGCGCTCGGGCACGGTGCCCGACTCGATGCTCGACGCGAGGCAGGTCTCACCGTCGCAAGCGGTGCCCGCGACCAGGAAAAGGTCCAGGTCGGTGTCCAGGCCGCTCACCGTCACCGTCACCACCTCGTCTCGGTCGGTGGCGAAACCGAAGAGCATCTCGTTGCCCTCCTCGGTGCCCTCGGTGCAGCCGTACCAGGCGACGTTGTCGCTGGAGCCCTCGCCGTCGTTGCGCCCGGTGAAGCTGTCGCCACAGGCGAGCGTGGCCACCTCGGCGCAGGGCTCGTAGCTCGGACAGGTTGCCGCCGGCGTGCCGTCGTACTCCCCCTGGTCGACCCAGCTCGTCTGGTCCGCGCCACAGCGCCCGGCGAAGGGCTCGACGACGGACCAGTCGGGCTCGCGGACCTCGAAGTGCAGGTGAGGTCCGGTGGAGTGCCCCGAGGATCCCACCATGCCGAGTGGCTGCCCGCAGCGGATGAACTCCCCCAGTGAAACGGCCACGCTGTCCGTGGCCATGTGTCCGTAGAAGCTGTAGCGCCCGTCGGCGTGGCGCAGGAACACGTAGTTGCCGTAGCCGGAACAGTCGGCGGACTCGCCCGTGCAGCGGTCGTACTCCCCGTCGTGGAGGTCGACGACGGTGCCGTTCGCCGCCGCCACCACCTCGCGCCCCGCGTCCATCCCGGCCCAGCTACCCACCCCGAAGTCGCTGCCCTGGTGGCCGTCGTAGGTGATCCCGCCGCAGGCCCAGTCGTCACCGGCGTGATCCACGTAGGCGGTCGGGTAGAACAGCGCCCGCTGTTCCTCGACGGAGGGGAAGCGCAGCGCAACGAAGTCCATGGCGGCGGGGCTAATGCGCCTGTCTCACCGCGGCGTCACGGGGCGACGTGGCCACCCCGGGGGGCAGGCCCGGTGCCGCCGACCCCCACCGGTCGACCGTCCCCCCGCCCCCTAGTACACCTGCGCCGAGGCCTCGATCGCCCGCACCTCGGCCTCGATCTCCACCGACAACTCGTGGATCGCCTTGGCCTCCGCCCGCACCCAGGCCACCCGCTCCGCCCTCTCGGCCTCGGGTGCCGCCCGCAACTCGTCGAACTTGCCCTCGAGGTCCTCCGCCCTGGCCGCCACGTCGCGCGCCCGCTTGGCCACCTCGCCAGCGCGGATCGACAGCGCGGCGGAGGGCGTGCCCGAGGGCGCGGGGCCGGGCGCCGAGGGGGGGCAGGCGAGCAGCAGCGCGAGCAACACGCCGCTGCCCTATCGCGCCCTGGGCAGCCAGATCGAGAACCGGCTGCCCGCGCCCTCCACCGAGTCCAAGGCGACCCGCCCCTTGTGGGCGGCCACGATGCCCGCCACGATGGCCAGGCCCAGGCCGCTGCCCTCGGTCCGCCGCGAGAGCAGGCTGTCGGAGCGGTAGAACTTGTCGAACACCCTGCGTTGTTCGACCAGGGAGATCCCCGGCCCATCGTCTTCCACGGAGAACACCACCCCACCGGACTCGGCCCGGGCCAAGAGGCGGATGTGGGCGCCCTCGCCACCGTACTTGCGCGCGTTGCCGAGCAGGTTGATCAGCGCCTCGGCGATGGCGTCGGGGTCGGCGTCGACACTCGGCAAGTCGTCGGGCACCCTGACCACCAGCGGGTTGTCGGTGTGGAGGTCGTGAGCGCGGAACGCGGCCACCGCGCGCCCGGCGATGTCGACCGGGCGGTGGGGCGCGATCTCGTAGATCCGGCGCCCCGCCTCCATGCGCGCCCACGTGAGCACCCGCTCGATCTTCCGGCTCAGGCGCTCGGTCTCCACCGCGATCACGTCCAGGCACTCCTGGACCCGCTCCGGGTCCTTCACCCGCCCGCTCTGCAGGGTCTCCACGAACAGGCGAATCGAGGTCAGGGGGGTGCGCAACTCGTGGGAGATGTTGCTGACAAAGTCGGTCTGTAGTCGCGACAACCGTACCTGTTGGGCGATGGCGCGGCCCATCAGCACCACGCCGATCACCGTCGCGGTGAACAGGAGGATCATCGTCCACCGCAGCGTGGAGTCGGCGCCCTCGGCCAGGCCAGGCGGCGGGTCCACCTCGACCCGCCAGTGCGACAGGGGCGCCCCCAGGGCGCGCACGACGAAGGGCTCGTCTTCGAGCAGTTGCAACGACACCGCCCGCCGCAGGGCCTCGAACGACACCGGCTCGCCCGGCGCGTCGGCCGCCACCGCGCGCAGGTGGTACACGGCCCCTTCCCGGGGGAAACGGCGCCCCACGATCTCCGGCAGGACCACCGCGTCGAGGGCGACGACGTCGATGCGGTAGGCGACCACCAGGCCCTCCTCCAGTCGCGACACGGCCACGGCGCCCTCGTCGCCCTCGGCCCCCACCACGAAGCTCACCGGGGTGGCGGGCGACAGCGACAGGGCAGCGGCGGCCGCGTCGGGCGGGGCCTCGGGGTCGTCGAGTCGCCACACCCGTGACACGACGCGGCTGCGCCCCGGGTAGGCCATCACGGCCTCGTCGAGGGCGTCGTCGGCCACCGGCGAGAGGGCGCGCCGCAGGCGGTCGTCCTCCTCGGCCAACTCCTCCAGGCCCGCCCTCTCGAGGTCGCGGGCCTGGCGCACGTAGCGGTCGTGGAGGCGGCCCTCCTCGGCGTCGGCGCGGTCCTTGATGC
>CAYHRZ010000273.1:0-7358 GCA_964359125.1 uncultured Klebsiella sp.
ACACCGAGTACGCCTACACCTGGTCCGCGCGCGTCGAGAAGTCGTCGGGCAAGCCGGACGACACTGGCAACGACGGCGACGACACCGGCGAGGGCGAGGGTGACGGGAACGTCGACGACGACGACGGCGGCTTCACCTTCGGCCCCGGCTGCGCCTGCGACGGCGGCGCCGGCCCCGTGGCTGGGTGGGCGGCCCTACTCCCCCTGGTGCTACTCGCCCGGCGCCGTCGCGCGCCCCCCCTGGGCCGACGGCACTAGCGACCGTGACGGCCGGCCCCGCGCGCGAACTGCGCCGCGCCCAGAACGCCCCCCGCTTCGAGCGCCCCTACGCCCCCGACGTGCTCGGCCCAGAGCGCCTCGTCGACGCTGCCCAGCGAGGCGGCGTAGACCGATGCCCGGTCGCTGCGCATGCAGGCCTGGGGTAACGCCGCCAGTTGGGCCGCCAGGCTCTCTGCCTCGGCCCGCGCCCTCCCGGGCTCCACGACGCGGTTGACGAGGCCCATGGACAGCGCTTCCTCGGCGCCCACGGCGCGACCGGTGAGCACCAGGTCCAGCGCGCGCCCGAGGCCCACCACCCGCGGCAGGCGCACCGTGCCACCGTCGATCAGCGGCACCCCCCAGCGGCGGCAGAACACCCCGAGGGTGGCGTCGCGCGCAGCCACCCGCAGGTCGCACCACAACGCCAGTTCCAGGCCACCGGCAACCGCGTAGCCCTCGATGGCCGCCACCACCGGCTTCGACAAACTCGTGCGCGTGGGACCGAGCGGTCCCGGCGCGCCGGGCTCCAGGCGGTTGGGTCGCCCCTCGGCGATGGCCACGAGGTCGGCGCCGCTGCAGAACGTGCCGCCGTCGCCCCAGAGCACCGCCACGGCGGCGGCGTCGTCAGCGTCAAAACGTTCGAAGGCCTCGAGCAGCGCCGCCGCCGTGCCGAAGTCGACTGCGTTGCGACTCCCCGGTCGGTCGATGACCACCGTCCACACCGGGCCCGCGACCTCCACCCGCACCGCCTGTGACAACCGCGACCTCCGCGCTTGGTGTACCATTCCTCCGGGATGCGGGCACCGGACACCGGCACCATGGCGCCACGCCTCGTGGCGGCCGTCGAGAACGTGGGCGAGGCGATCGAGATCGTCGATAGCCAGCACCACATCTTGTTCGTGAACCGTCGCTGGACGGAGCTCACCGGCTACACCTTCGAGGAGGCGGTGGGGCGCACGCCCGCCGAGCTGTTGAGGAGCGGCGCCCACGCTCCAGAGTACTTCGCCGCGATGGAGGCCGAGCTCTCCGCTGGGCGGGCCTGGCGGGGGTATCTAGTCTCGGCGCGGAAGGACGGCACCCTGATCCCGCAGACGATCAGCATCAAGCCGATTCTCGCGGACGACGGCACCCTCGACAGCCTTGTGGCGGTGCGCCACGACCTAAGCGAGCAAATCGCCGCCGACCAGCGACTGCGGGAGAGCGAGGAGCGCTACGCCCTCGCCGCCATGGGGGCCAACGACGGCCTGTGGGACTGGAAGATCCCGGACGACGAGGTCTATTTCTCCGAGCGGTGGTGCAAGATCGTCGGCGAAGATCGACACGGGTTCACTGGGAACAGCGAGGCGTGGCTCGGGCGCGTTCACCCCGACGACGCCGCCCGGCTGAAGGAACAAATCGCGGACCACATCGACCTGCGCGCGCCCCACTTCGAGAGCGAGCACCGCCTCCGCCACACCGACGGCAGCTACCGCTGGGTCCTCGCCCGCGGCCTCGCCTTCCGGGGTCCCGAGGGCCAGGCCCTGCGTTTTGCCGGGTCCCTCACCGACGTGACGCAGCGCAAGCACTCCGAGTCGATGCTCTACTTCGCGGCCGCCCACGACGGGTTGACCAGCCTCCCGAACCGGAACCTCTTCCGCGACCGGGTGGGGCAGGCGCTCGAACGCGTGCGCCGCAACGAGGGGCGGCGACTGGCGGTGTTGTACCTCGATCTCGACGGCTTCAAGCACGTCAACGACGGCCTGGGCCACCACATGGGCGACCGCCTGCTGGTGAGCGTGGCCCGCCGGTTGGAGGGCTGCGTCCGGGCGGTGGACACCGTGTCGCGACTCGGCGGCGACGAGTTCGGCCTGTTGTTGGAGGACCTGGGCAACAACGACGAGGCCGTCACGGCGGCGGCGCGCATCGAGCGGGCGCTGTCGACCCCCTTCGAGATCGAGGGCCACCACGTCTTCATCTCCGGCAGCATCGGCGTCGTGTGCTGCGACGACGACAGCACCGTCGAACAACTGCTGCGCGACGCCGACAGCGCGATGTACGAGGTCCGCACCCGGGGACGGGGCGGCCACCACGTGATCGACGCGGCGAGCCGAGAGCGCCGGGCCCGCCGCAGCCGCCTCGGGGGGGCGCTGCGACGGTCGGTGGAGGTGGAGGGACTCGACGTCCATTACCAGCCGGTGGTGTCGCTGGTGACGGGGCAAGTGCGCGGCCTCGAGGCCCTCACCCGGTGGACGCACCCCCAGCACGGCGCCGTGCCGCCGTCGGAGTTCGTCCCCCTCGCCGAGGAGATGGGCCTCATCGACCGCCTCGGCCACCAGGTCCTCCGGGACGCTTGCCGCCGCGCCGCCGGTTGGCTCCACGAGCACCCACGCGACCAGTTCTTCGTCAATGTCAACGTCTCCCCGCGGCAGTTCCGCGATCCCCACTTCGTCGAGCGGGTGGCGCAGGTCCAGGCGATGAGCGGCCTGCGCCCCGGGGTGCTGGGCCTGGAAATCACCGAGGCGGTGCTGGTGGACCGGCCCGACGTGGTGGGCGCGATGCTCAACGACCTCCGCAACATGGGCGTCCGCCTGGTGCTCGACGACTTCGGCACCGGTTTCTCGTCGTTGTCCCTCCTACGACGATTCCCCGTGCACGCCATCAAGATCGACCACAGCTTCGTGGGTGCCCTCGACCACGACGCGACGACCCTGCACATCGTCCGGGGCATCGTCTCGCTCGCCCACGCGCTCGGGATGGTGGTGATCGCCGAGGGCGTGGAGACGCGCGAGCACGTCGTGACACTGAGGGGTTTGGGTTGCGACCTCGGGCAGGGTTGGCTCTTCAGCCCCGCGACGCCCGCGCACGACGTCGCCCGCCTGCTGGGCGAGCGCCTGCTGCGCGACGACTAGCGATCGTCGCCCAGCACACCGACCAGGCGGGGGTGGATCGCCTCGAGCCGCGCCCGCAGCGCGGGGTCGGGCACCGGCGAGGGACGCGCCCCGCGCGCCAACGCCTCGACGGTGTCGAGCAGCGCGAGCGCGTTCGGGTCGCCAGGCGACAGCGCCAGGGCCGCCTGGGCGTGGCCGCGTGCCCTCCCCAGGCGCTCGGCGGCGTCGTGGTGGCGCACGAGGCCCCACTGCAACCAGGCCACCGCCTCGCGCGTGTGCAGCCCGAGTGCTTCGCCGGGTGTCGCTTCGATCACCGGGGCGGCCGCGACGGGGCCCGGGAGCACGCCCACGCTGGCCATCCCGCCGAGCAGCAGGTCCGCGATCGTGGCGGCAGCGGCCGGCGTCGGGTGAACCCAGTCGTAGAAGGCTTCCAGCCCCGGGGGTCCGCGGGCAGACAGCGCCCGGTCGAGGTCCACCAGCGGCACGCCCTCGCCCGCCGCCACCTCCCGGATGGCGTCGTTCACCGCGCTGGACGCGCGAAAGGGCATGGCATCGTGGTCGCGCGCCACGCGGAAGAGCGCGTCGGCCTCGTGGCCCCGCGGGAGCGTGTCGAGGGCCACGAGGTAGGCGAGGTCCGCCGACGTAGGGTCGCTGTCTAGCAGGCGACGTCGCGTAGCGGGGGGCAGGGCGGCGGCGCCCTCCACCGCGCCCACCGTGCTCCAGCTAGGCTGGAAGCCCGCGAGGTTGGCGGGCTGGGTGGCCACGACCAGCGGCACGCCCACGGCGCGGGCCAGCGCGACGACGCGGACGAGGTTTTCGCGGAAGTGATGCACCACCGCCTCCGCCTGCGCGGGCGACCCGTAGGCGGGTGGGCCCACCCACCCCGGCGACTCGACCGCCCGGGGGGACAGCACCGCGAGCCGCCGGTACGTCGCGAGGCCCCAGAGCGCTGGTGCGAACCGCCGGGGCACAGACATGAACTCGTTGTGTCCGTCGTAGATCACGACGGCGTCGGCGCCGTAGCGCAGCGTGCGCCGCAGCATGCGGACGGTGTCGTCGCTGGCGCCGCCGTTGACCCCGAGGTTGACCAGCTCGACACGACCCGGGATCGTCTCGTCGAGCGCCGCCTGCATCGCGCCCACGAAACCGTGGCGGGCCCGGAGGATGGGCTCGGTGCCCGTGGGCCGGGCGGGGAAGCCGAAGGTGCTCGATCCACCGACGACCAGCACCCGCGTGACCCCCGGCGCGGCCTCGGCCGTGAACTGCACGGGGGCGAAGTTCTGGCAGCCCACCGTCACCACGCCGTCGACTTCGGTCACCCGGTACCAGGCCTCGTCGACGGGCCACGACCAGCGCCCGACCCACTGCTCGACGAGCACCGCCCCGGCCGCGAGCAGCACGAGGGTCGCCACGATCACCCGGAGGCAACCCTTGGACGCGGAAGCGGGCGCGGGCTCGCTCACCGCGAGGAGCTAGAAGAAGGCATAGATGAACGGGGCCTGGGCCCGGGGCACCACGAGCCACGTGGCACCGAGGACGACGAGCAGCGCTAACAGCGAGAGGCCCACGGTGCGGGCGAGGCGCGGGGAGTTCATGCGAGGCTCCGTCGACGTGAGAACACCGTCCAGGCCCGCCATGCCAGCAGGCCGGCCACGAGGCCCCAGGATGCGCCCAGGAACACGTGAAAGCCGGTGATGCGAGTGGCCGCCCACACTCCACCCAGCACCGCCATCGTCGCGAGCAGTACGTCCACGGCGGCCGGCAGGGCGCTCTGCCGCGGCGGCACCGTGTGGGACGGCCGCTGGGGGACAACCGTGGCGCCCCGCCCCAGGGTGAGGGCCTTCACCGGGCACACGTCGACGCAGATCAAACAACGAATGCACTCGGGGTCGGTGAGCTTCGCGTCACGGACCACCTCGTCCTGGACCGGCACCCCCATCGGGCAGGCGGCGTTGCACACGCCGCACTCGATGCAGCGCCGCGTGAGCCGGATGCGCGGCACCCAGGGTAGCGGCTCGAAGAGCTGGAAGAACAAGGCAAACGGGCAAACCAGCCTACAGAATGCCCGCCTGCCAAACAACGCGGTGAGCAAGAGCGTGATCGACGCGAAGTAGAACACCGACGCCAGCACCGTCTGCGGCAGGTCCGCGGTCCATGGCTCCACGCGCCCGAGGTCGGCGTAGGCGGTGCTGAATCCCACCTCCTTCCAGGTGTAGAGCAACGGCAACAGGTAGGGCACCCAGATGAAGAGGCGCACGGCCCGGGCGCGGGTGTGGACCAGCTCGGGGCGGAAGCCGATCCGCCGGTACACCCACTCCGTGGCCTCTTGGAAGGCCGACAGTTTGCACAACCAACCGCAGAAGACCCGCCCCCACAAGAGCAGGGACAGCAGGAGCACCGCGCAGAACGCGGCGGCCATGTTGAGGTGCCCCACCGCCAGGGAGACGAAGCCCGAGAAACTGAACTTGCCCAGCGCCCTCCAGCCGAGGAAATACCAGGCATACATGTGGAAAGCCACCGCCCCGACGCTGCCGTACAACACCCACAACCGCAACCGATCCAGCCGCCCCGGCTTGCGACGGACCGGCGCCGCGCGGCGGTGGCCCGGGGGCATCACCCCCCACCTCCCGCCACCAGCCAGAAGAACACGTACGCCGCGCAGAGCCAGAGCCCGAGCACCGGCGTCAACCATCGCCCCAGGGGGCCCGCGTCCGGGTGTTCCTCGGCCACCGTCGGTTCCTCGGCCTCGGCCACCGACATCCATCGCACCGCCTCCGCGTCGAGGTGCCGGAGCGACTCCCGGGTGCCCGGGTCCAGGTCCAGGGGATCGAGGTAGCGATCCGGATCCGCGAAGTACGCCTCAGCGAAGGCGGGGTCCTCGGCAACCCGGGCAAGGAGCGAGCGCACAGCCGGTTCCATGGCGACCTCGGTGGAAGCGTTACCGAAGTTGCCGATTCCCGAAATCGGGCAAATGACCGATGTCCCGCGTCACGCGAAGACCTCCGCCACCATGCACCGCGCCGAACCCCCGCCCACCGCCTCGATGGTTCCAAGGTCCGGGGTGACGACCAAACCGTGCCGTTCCACGAGCGCCCGTTGCGACGGTTCCAGCGCAGCCCAGCCCGCCGCCGAGACCACCACCACGCCGTCCAGTTGCAGGAGGTTGCCCGCGAAAGCAAGCACCTGCTCCACCGACAACTCGATGGCAGCGCGACCGTCGAGAAAGTCGCCCGGCGGCATCACGGCCGGAGCCCAGGCCACGAGGGTGGAGCCAATCGCGAGGTACACGTTGGTGTGGTACGGCGACACCCCGTCCAGGGACGCCGAGAAACAACGCGGGGCGTAGCCGATGGCGGCGCAGGCGCCGGCCACGCCCTCCCGCGTGGTGCGCGGTGACAAACCCGCCCAGGCCACCCGGCGCCGGTGGTCGAACACCATGCTCCCCGTGCCTTCCACGAAGGCGCCCGCGGCCTCGAGGCCGGAGAGGTCCACGAGACGCGTGAACGCCACGTCACGTCGGCGCTCCGGCCGTCGCGACACCACCGCCAGCGGGTACAACACCGCGAGCCCCCCTGGGTGGAAGCTCACCCAGTTGTTGGGAAACACCGCGTCGGGCTTGGGCGGCACCGGGGTGTCGTGCAGCACCGTGACCGCGATGCCCGCCCGGTCCAGCAGCTCGGCGTAGGCGTCGAACTCGCGCAGGGCCGCCGTCGCCACCTCGCGCTCGCCCTCGGTCGGCGCCCGCGCGAAGCGGTTGCTCGCCGCCGCCTCGGGGTTGAAGCCGAAGGCGGCGGGCCGCACCATCAGCACCGCGCGGGCGTCCATCGAGGGAGGGTATCGCGGTGCCCCGGAGCCGTCGCCAGCCAGGTCCGCGCGCTTTACAGGCCAGGGCCCGTCGCGTAGTGTTCCACGCACATGGAGAAAGTGCCGGAGACCGAGTCAACGCCCGCCTGGAGCCGCGGCGCCACGCTCGTAGTGGGGGCCACCTTCGCCTTCGCGCTGATGGCGCTCTTCTCGCGCAGCGCCGACGCGCCGGTGCTCGCGGTGGCCGCCTGGCGGGCGGTGTTCGTGGCGCTCGCCTTCGGTGCGTGGGGGGCCTGGGAGGGCGGCCTGGCCGCGCGCAAGCCCGACCCGGCGAGCCTGCGCCTCGGCGCGGCCGACCGGCGGGCGCTGGCGCTGGCCGCGTCGACCTTCGTCGGCGGCTACGCGCTCACCACCGTGGCCAACACGGTGT
>CAYHRZ010000274.1:0-2666 GCA_964359125.1 uncultured Klebsiella sp.
CTCGACGCCTACACCAACCGGCGGCTGTCGATCGTGGAGGGCGCGGCCGACCCCGGCGCCCTCGGCCGCACGCCGCTGGCCACGCGCGCCAAGCTGCGCGACGCCCGCCTCGCCATACCCGGCCTGCTCGAGGATTTTGCGCGCGAAAACCCGTTCGGCCTCGACGCGCGCTTGCTCGACGTCGCGCGAGGCTACCGCCACGCGGTCGGGGGACGCTTACTGGTGGAGCGGACGCTGAAGTCCCACGCCATCCTCGTGAGCACCGACGAAGCGGGCCCGGTCTACGCGGTGCTCGGCGTCACGCAGAGCGTGGGCGAGCTGGTCGCGCTTGGTCCCATCGGCCGGCCGCCCGTGCTGGTCGACGTGGTTCTGTTGCCCTGGCGCGGCCGGATCGTGTGGGACGGCATCGTGTCCACCGTCACGATCCACCTGGGCAGTGGAATACGCAGGAGCTTCGCCGATGCCTACCTCCGCGCCAAGTAACGCGGGCAGGTCGTCACCACGCTGGGGCCGAAGCCCGCGGTCGCGTCGCGTACACCACGCCCGGCCCGAGACGGGCGCCGGCGCTCGAGGCGGCGGTGGCGGCCGCAGACGCGGTGGGCAAGCTCGAGACGGAACTTGGCCGGGCCAGTGTCAGCTTGATGCAGGCGTCGGCGCGACTGGCGCAGGCCGTCGAGAAGCGGGACGACCACGACAAAATCGACGCCTGCCGCCGGGCGAACAACGCGATGCGGAGGGCGCTCCGGGCGATGGAACGGGAGTTGGACGGGTAGGGCGGCGCGACGTCGTCGGGTGGCTAGGACCCCGGGGCTCGACCGCGAGCCGACGAGTTGTGGCCACGCGCGACTGCACTCGCGACGATTCGCTGAGTCCCCCCGGCGGTTCGCGCGCCCGCGCGCTGCCCAGCCGCGCCGCAGCGATCGCGCAGCGATGACGTTTGCCCGGGCGTCGCTACGGTGGGTGCATGTCCAACCCAATCCCTGCCCCGTTGTTCGTCCTGGTCTCGGCGTGCACGCCGCTCGAGGGTGTCACGGAGCTGGAGCCCTGGCAGGCAGAATCGAAGGAAGCCGTGCTCGACGCCTACGGCGCCAGCAGGCTCAACGACCTGGCGCCTTTCGCCGTCCTCCAGTACGCCTACCGCGACGCCCAGGAGGGGGACTGTCCCGAGCTGGCCGAGTCGGACGGCTCGTTGGAGATCAGTACCCAGGGCTGTACCAGCACATCCGGGTTCACCTGGTCCGGCGACGCCCACGTGACCTTCACCGGCCCCGACGACGAAGACTGGGCCGTCCGGTTCGATGCCTTCGAGCTGGTGGCCGAACGGGGCGGTGAGGTACACCGGTACGCGTTGCACGGGATCTCCAGCGTGGAGCAGACCGATGGCGTCAACCAGTACGAGCACGCCCTCGACTACGAGGAGTCCGGCGCCTACGACGGCGAGCCGTACGCCATCGCCGGCTACTGGGACCGCAGCGTGTCGGGGTCCTGGGATGCGTACCGGGTTCGCTCCGACGTGGGGTTGCGCGCCTCCCTGGAGGGTGTCACTGGCCAGCTGCGCCTCGACGAGGACCTCGACTACGGTGACGACGATTGCATCCACGAGCCCGACGGGAGGTCCACGCTCACCGGCGCCACCATCGCCACCCTCGACTGGACCATCGCCAGTTGCGACGGTTGTGCCGAGGTGAGCCTGGACGGCGACGACGAGGGGACGGCTTGCTGGTAACGGGGAGGGCCCCTCACCACCGCGTGCGGGGCACTCGCGTTCGCCGGGGGGCCCGTCGACGCTTGCCCTAGACCACCCGTGATACTCGGCCGCGTTCCCGGAGTCTCGCGTGGCCAGCCGCCCTCACCCGCCCCCTCGTCCCCACGGCGCCCTCGACGAGGTGTTCCCCGGCGTGTTCTTCGTCACGGGCACGATGCGCTTCCCGGGACCGGTTCCGGTGCTCATCAGCCGCAACATGACGGTGTTGAGGGACGGATCCTCGCTCACCGTGGTCAACAGCGTGCGCCTCGACGACGAGGGACTCGCCGCCCTCGACGCCCTCGGCCGGGTCGAGCACGTGGTGCGCCTCGCCGGCTTCCACGGCGCCGACGACCCGTTCTTCAAGGAGCGCTACGGGGCGACCGTCTGGAACGTGGGCGACCAGCCCTATGCTGCGGGCTTCAACCCGCGGCCACCGCCGGACCAGCGCTACTTCCAGCCGGACCAGACCGTCAACGACGGCGACGAACTCCCGGGCGGCGGGCGGGTGATCGCGTTCTCGTCGGTTGCCGCGGGCGAGGGGCTGCTCCACCTCGATCGCGACGGCGGCTTGCTCGTCGCGGGCGACGTGCTGCAGAACTGGGCCGAGCCCGACGGCTACTTCAACACGCTGGGCCGGTGGTCGTTGCGGGCGATGGGGTTCGTGAAGCCCTGCAACGTGGGCCCGGGCTGGCTCAAGCAGATGAAGCCGGCCGCGCCGGAGCTGCGCCGGCTCCTGGACTTGCCCTTCGAGCACCTGCTCCCCGCCCACGGCACGCCGGTGGTCGGGCAGGCCAGTGTCCGCTACCGCCCCGCGCTGGAGGCCGCCGTGGCCTGGGCGGAGAAGGACGGACCGCCGCCGGCGGGCGGGGGCTGAGGAGAGGGGGCGCGCCCGTCGCTGGCTCGGAGGTGGACCGGAGGT
>CAYHRZ010000274.1:2676-7319 GCA_964359125.1 uncultured Klebsiella sp.
GTCGCCCTTGGCCGGGACGATGGGGGCGCTACCAGGGGGGTGAGGACGGCCCATGCAATCATTCCTGCTCCCCACCGCCACCATCTTCGCGCTCGGCTGCGCCACGGCCTCCGCGTCTCCGTCAACGTGGCCCGACCTGTCCCAGCCGCCCGTCGCCACGCCGGCCGACCGGACGTCGGACGTCGGCCTAGTGATCACCATCGAGGACTACGACCGCCTGCCGGACGTGCCGGGCGCCGTCGAGAACGGGAACGCCTGGGCCGCGTGGTTGCGCGCCCGCGGCATGGCCGCCGTGCGGCAACTCGGCGATGGCGACGCCACCCGGGAGGGCATGCTCGACGCGGCGCGCGCCATCCGCGAACGCCGTCGGTCCGGTGGGGGGGTCTGGGTGGTGTTCGTGGGGCATGGCAGCCCCGGCGACGGCGCTGGCGCGCTGGTGGGGGTGGACGCGCGCCCCACGGCTAGCAGCCTCCAGTCGCGCTCCGTCTCGCCCGACGAGTTGCTCGCCGCGCTGGGTTCGGACGACGGCGTTCCCGTGTTCGCGCTCTGGGACGCGTGTTTCAGCGGGATCAGCCCCGAGGGGGCGCTCACGAGGGAGGCGCTCCAGCCGGTCCGTCCGGTGGCCGTTTCCACTCGGGACTCCACGACGGTCCTGGTCGCGGCGCGCGGGGACCAGTACGCGGGCTCGATCCCGGGGCTCGGGCGGCCGGCGTTCTCGTGGCTCGTGCTCGGTGCTCTCCGAGGATGGGGCGACAAGAACCGGGACGGCCGCGTATCGGCTTCCGAGGCGGTGGAGTGGAGCAGCGACCGCCTCGCCGAGCTCGCGGTCCAGCGGGTCCAGCAGCCCGAGGGCGCCGGTGCCGTGGAGCGGGTGCTGTCCTCTGGGCGGGAACGCGCCCCGGACCTTGCCGCGCTCGTGGCGATGGGGGAGGCCTTGGCCCCCGTCGCCGCGCCACCGTCGGCCGTTGTCGCCACCCCAGCGGGAGTGGGCAAGGCGGGGGTGGACTGGATGAGCCCCTCGGTGGGCAAGCTGAAGTGGGTCCCGCCGGGATCGTTCACGATGGGGTCGCCGCCCACCGAGACCTTCCACGACGAGACGGAGACCCAACACGCGGTGACCCTCACCTCGGGGTTCCTGCTCATGGACAGCGAGGTGACACAGGGCCAGTGGCGGGCCGCCATGGGGGCAAACCCCGCGGTCGTCGGCCGCGACGCGGGGGGCGTGGAGTGCGAGGTGGGCGGGGTTGGCGACGCGCTCCCAGTCGTTTGCATCAGCTGGTACGACGCGCTCGCGTTTGCCAACGCGCTCTCCTCGGCGGAAGCCCTCGAGCCGGCCTACGTGGTCCGTGGGGAGTCAGTATCGTTTCGACGCGGCGCCACCGGCTACCGGCTTCCCACCGAGGCGGAGTGGGAGTTTGCGGCCCGTGGTGGTGGCCAGGCGCACGTCTTCGCCGGGTCGGACCGCGCGTGCGAGGTGGGTAACGTCCCCAACGGCACCAAGGCGCGTGGGCGGGCGTACCAGCGCATGGGCTACGCCATGGACGGGTGGGTGGCGTCAACGTGCGACGACGGCTTCTCCGGCTTGGCACCGCCGCGGTCGTTCCGTGCCAACGAACTCGGGCTGTACGACATGAGCGGAAACGCCGCCGAGTGGGTGTGGGACGCGTGGGGTCTCTACCCCGAGTCCGCCGTGGACCCCGCAGGCCCGCCGTCCGCGGCCAACGGTTCCCTCTTCCGGGGCGGGATGTGGGGGATGCACATCAAGTTTTCCCGCGTCGCCAGCCGGGACGGGGTCTCGACGCGCTCCGAGCGCTGGAGCTCCGTCGGGCTTCGATTGGCGCGCACGGTGCGGTAGCGCCCTGCTTTGCTCGGAGGGGGAGGTGCGTCCTTCGACGCCCCGGAGAGCACCGGTCGTCCGTACAGCCGGTCGGAGGGCGCGAACCACACTACGGGGAGCCGAGTTGACTCCCTGCGAACAACGCGATGGGGAGGGTGCTCCAGTCGATAGACCGGGAGTTCGACGGGAAGGGCGGCGCGACGACGTCGGGTGGCCACAACGCCGGGGCTCGACCGCGAGCCGACGAGTTGTGGCCGCGCACCAACGACCTCACGACGGCTGGTCGACCAGGCTCGTCGCGGCTCTCGCTGAAAATGCTATTTCTTCCGTTGGCGTTCGTCGGCACCTGTGCGAGCGGGCTCGGGTAGGCGCCGTTCCTTGGCCACAACGCCGGGGCTCGACCGCGAGGCGACGAGTTGTGGCCGCGCACGCGATCACTCACGACGCCACATCCAGCCCCGCCGGCGGCCCGCGCCGCCGCGCCCACGACACGGTACCAACGTCGTCGGGGGCGAGGGCGAGGTCGACCGTCGCTACGAAGTATCACCCTCGCATCTTCCCCGCGTCGCCCTCGCGTCCCTCAGTCGACCAGGTACCGGACGAGTAGGTCCACGAGTTCGGCGCGCCAACCGGGGTCGTCCAGCCGGGTGGGATCCAGGAATAGCTGCCCGTGGATACTGGCTTCCACGGTGTGCGTGAGCAGGGTGGCGGCCGCCTCGAGATCCCGGGGACGGATCTCGTGCGCGTGGGCGCAGAGCCAGGCGTACACCAGCATCCGGGCGGGATCTTGCACCTCGGCGAGCAGGTCGCCGCCGTCCTGCATGAGCTCCCGCACCAGCGCCAGGTGCAGGCGCGGCGCGACGGCGTGCGCGCGGGCGAGGGCGTCCACGAAGGCAGGCACGGCCTCGCGAGGCGACGCGCCGAGCACCGGGCCGGCGTGCTCCACGAGCATAGCTGTCACCTCGTCGGTATGGGCACGGCAGAGGGCGCGGACGATGTCCTCCCGGCTGTCGAAGTACTGGTACAGGGTCCCGACAGACACCCCCGCGAGCTTCGCGATGCGGTTCGTCGAGGGCGGCTCCTTGCCCTGCGTGCCTTCGAGGATCCGAGCGGTGGCCTGCAAGATGGCGTTGCGTGTGTGGACGGCGCGCTCTTGGGTCGGCATTCTACGGGCGGTATCGCGGAACGTCGTCGTCATCGGGAGGTGCCCAGGAAAGCGAATGGAAATGTGAGCGCTCGCTCATATATTCCGGGGACCGAGGTTTCCGATGGACCTTTCTGAATCCCACGCCCCGTCGCCGGCGACCGGCGCGCCCCCAGCTGACCCGGGGACGGCCCTGGCCCGGCGTGGCCCCGTCGCGCGGGTGGGCGGTTGGCCGTGGACGCACCTGCTCCGCATGCGCAACGACCCGCTCCGGCTGATGAGCGACGGCGCGAGCTTGGGTGCCGACGTCGTCGGCCTCTCCTTTGGCTTCATCCCCGCCTTCGTGCTCTACACCCCCGACGCGATCCACCGGGCCATGAGCCCCGGCGAGGGCGTGTGGAAGGGCACCCGGGGCTCGAAGCTCCTCCGCCGCATCCTCGGCCCTGGCCTGCTCACCACCGAGGGCCTGGCCTGGAAACAGCGCCGACAGTTGGCCCAGCCACGTTTCCGGAGGGAGGCGCTCGCCGCGATGCCGGGCACCGTGGCGCGGCACGCCGACCGCCTCGTGGCCTCGTGGAGCGGGCACGACGAGGTCGACGCGATGGAGGGTTTTTCCGCGCTCGCGCTGGCCGTCGTGTGTGATGTGCTGTTCGGTGTCGACCCCGGCGACGATGCCGAGACCATCCACCACGCGCTCACCGACGTGCTCGCCGGGTTCTTGTGGATCATGACCTTCCCCATCGAGGGGGTGGAGAAATGGCCGCTTCCCGCCAGCCGTCGCCACCGCGCGGCGGTCAAGGCGCTCGGCGAGGTCGTCGATCGCCTGGTGGCGCGCCGCCGGGAGGCGGGACCCCTCGAGGGCGACCTGCTCGCCGACTGGATCCTCGCCGCCGATCGTGCCGAGATCACCGCCGATGACCTCCGCGCCGAGGTGGTGACCATGCTCCTTGCCGGGCACGAGACGACCGCCAACGCGATGGCGTTCACGCTGTCGCTGCTCGCAACCCACCCCGAGGAGCAGGCGAAGGTGGTGGCGGGGCTCGACGCGGGCGACACGGGGCCGCTCGACCGGGCCTTCAACGAGGGTCTCCGCCTGTACCCACCGGCCTGGGTGCTCGCCCGCGCGGTGAGGGACCCGCTGGACCTCGGTCCGGTCACGGTGCAGCCGGGGACGTTCCTGTTCGTGCCCGTCGCGGCGATGCAGCGCGATCCTCGCTGGTGGAAGGACCCGGACGCGTTCCTGCCCGACCGCCACCTCTCACTCGGCCCCGAGCAGAAAGCGGCGCTCATCCCCTTCGGCATCGGTCCGCGGAAGTGTATCGGTGAGCACTTCGCCCGCGCCGAGGCCAGGATCACGCTCGCGACGGTGCTCCGCGCGTTTCGAGTGTCGGCCGACCGCGTCCCCGAGGCCCAGGCCACGGTCACTCTTCGCCCCCTCGGCGGCGCGCCGGTCCGGCTAGAGCGCCGGTGAACGTGGCCCCTCGGTGCCTCCGGCTGGAAGGGGTGATGCCCCCAGTCGACCCGCGAGCGCCCGCCCGTCCCGTCCCTCGGCCTCCGCACATAGGCCGATCCGGTACCAGGCCTCGGACCGGATCTCGTCGGCGGACCGGCGCGGGGCGACGTAGGCGAGGACGGCCTCGCCGCCTTCGGAGGAGACCTCCT
>CAYHRZ010000275.1:0-7307 GCA_964359125.1 uncultured Klebsiella sp.
TCGTCGGCTATTGTGTAGCCGTCGCCGTCGTGGTCGCTGCCGTCGGCACCGTCGCAGTCCTGGTCGATGCCGTCGTAGTACACCTCGGGCGCGCCCAGGTAGATGCTGGGGTCGAGGTCGTTGCAGTCGTTGCCGCCCGAGAGCACGCTGCCGTAGCCGTCGCCGTCGGCGTCGAGTTGGGCCTGGGCGCTGACCGGGATGGTGACGCTCACGCCTGTGAGATTGTCGACGGCCGTCACTGTCGCGGTGACGACGCCCCAGGACGAGGGGGTGTAGGTGAGGGTGTGATCCGTGCTGGAGCCCGCGGGCGGGGCAGACGAGGCCGGACTGATAGCCCAGTCCGCCACCGCGTCGGTGGCGACCGAGAGCGCGACGTCGATGTCGGCCGAGCCGACGTTGGCTACCGTGAGCGTGGCGCTGGTCGACTGGCCCACGAACAGGAGCGGCAGGTCGATGCTCTCGGGGGTGACCGCGAACTGCCCAGCTACTTCGCCGGTGTCAGGGCTGGAGTCGGTCCCGGCGCCGGAATCGGTGTCGCCCGGCTGGCCGCTGTCTTTGTCCTGCACCACCACGCCGCTCTCTGGGCAGCCGAGGAGCATGGACAGGGGGAGGGAGGCTAGGAGGGGCGTGCGCATGGGGGTGCGTACACCAGGTGGGGGGCCGGTGTCAATCCTGGGCGGCGCTACGATCGTGTGCGGGTGCGCAGCGAACGGAGCAGCTCGCCGGGGTCGGCGACCTCGTCCAGGTCGATCTCGCCTACCGCCTCGCCCCCGGCGCCGAGCAGCACCGCGTGGTGCCGGCGCGGTTCCCCGGGCGCGCTCCGACGCTCCTCCACGCGCTCGACTCGGGCGCGGTCGTAGGTGATCCACCGACGACCCGTTCGCACGCGTACGTGCTTGTCGTCCAGCAGCACCACGGGTCGCAGCGCCTCGCCCCCGCCGATCACCAGGACCACGGCGAGAAGACCGCCCAGCCCCACCCAGAGGGGCGCGCGTGCCGGGTCGCCATGTGCCAGCGCCGCGGCGGCCAGCAACGCGGGCAGCAGCACGACGAGGATCACCGCGCCGATGCGGACCTGCCGCTTGCCGCTGGGCCCGAATGAGGTGGGGCGTTGATCCACGGGAGGATGGTGCCACGGAAATACACCCGGCGATCCTAGTGCTTCACATTTTCCTGGCGAAGCGTCGGCTGTCAATGCGGCGGCGGGGGTGCGAAGATGCAGTCTGTACCGGGCGCGTTGCTCCACCCGCGGGTCGCTCGTAGAGCGACGGGAAAATACCGGCAACCGCTGTGGGGAATTGTCGCGGCGCTACCGGGAGTGGGGGATCGGCGTCGCGGGGCCGCTTGGTCGGGGGGCTAGATGTCGGTGCAACGGTGGTCAGTGAACATGCCGTGGCACTCTTCGAGGCGGGGGAAGTCCTCGTCACATGCCCGACGGTCTACCGACAAGTCGACGATGCACTCGACCGCCCGGCAGGGATCGAAGGACTCGTACTCGCAGAGGTACCCGATTCGGTATCCCCCGGCGTACCAGCGCTGCATGCACTCCTCAACCGTGCCGTTGCCGGGCTCCTGGCAGCGTGCACCTTGCTCGCACAGGAGCAGGCGGTAGGCGTCCTCCGCCTCCTCGGCGGTGATCGCGGGGCATTCTTCGGCCGTGTCCTTCAGTTCGTCGGACGGGCAGGACAGCAGAAACGCAACCAGGTTCATGGCCCCGGCCCGGAGCGTGCCTCGAGTGGCGTCGCGCGGCCGCACCGCCGGTGGTTCGGCTCGGCAGCGTCGAGTCGCTCGACGATGGCGCCGCAGTCGCGATTCAGCGCGGACATCAGGTGGTGCGCGTTCCCTGTGGCCTCGGCGTAGCACTCGGGCCGGCGGTTGTCCTCGACATCCCACCAGTTGGGCGAGCGCTCGCGTGCACGGCCCCGGCTAGATGTCGTAGCACTCGTATCCGGTGAACATGCCGTGGCACTCTTCGAGTCCTGGAAACTCCTCGCCGCACGCCCGGCGGTTGGTCGACAAGTCGATGATGCACTCCGCCGCACCGCAGGGATCGAAGGACTCGTACTCGCAGAGGTACCCGATACGGTACCCGCCGGCGTACCATCGCTGCATGCACTCCTCCACCGTGCCGCTGCCTGGTTCCTCACAACGCGCGGCTTGCTCGCAGGAGAGCAAGCGGCGGGCATCCTCGGCTTCCTCCGCGGTGATGTCAGGGCACTCCTCCGCCGTGTCCTTCAGCTCGTCGGACGGGCAAGACAGCAGCAACCACAGCAGGCTCATGGACCCGGTCCGGAGGGAGTCTCGAAGGGGGTGGCGCACCCGCACCGCCGGTGTCCGTAGTCACCATCCACGGCTCTCGCGACGATGGCATGGCAATCGCGATCCAGCGGGGACATCGGGTGATCCCAGTTTCCCATCGCCTCGGCGTAGCACTCGGGTTGCAGGTAATGATCGTCGCTGCACCAGTTCGACGAACACTCGCGTGAACGGCCGCCCGGCACGGTGGGCGGGTCGAAGCCGCAGAAGCTCCACGCGCCCAACACGTCGGTGGCTCCTGTGCGCTCGACGTGGGCCACGCAGTCCGGGTTCAGGTCGCTCGCGCCGAGCGTCGGGATACACTCACCGTTCGAGGGGAGACCGAGCCGCGCCGCCACGCCGCAGGTGAACGGATGGAGCGCCGCCTCCATGAAGTAAAACTTCTGCATCTCAGCCGCGCCCTCGTCACAGTGCCCGTGCCCGTTGAAGGAGTGGCCCATCTCGTGCCCATGCAGTCGCGCAAGTGTGAGCACCTGTCGCAGCACGGCACGCCCGAGCATGAAGGCCGGCCGGAAGTGACTCTCCACGCGGGACCAGAACGTCGCGTCGTCCTCGGCGGCGAGCGTGTACTCCACGCCCAGCCAGGCGTAGAACATCAGCACGTCAGCCCAGCGCCCCGAGCCCGCCAGGTTGTCGGCCCGGTGGAAGACGTGGTCGTACCGGCTGCTGTCCTTGGTAGCGGTCAGGCCGATGGCGCCGGCAACCTCCCAGTCGAGCTTGAGGTACCGGTAGCCGTCCGAGGTGGCCCACGAGAGTGAGAAGGACTCCTCGTCCCAGGTCGAGCTGCTCGGGACGTCCACGCCCGCCGACTGCATGATCGTGTTGGAGCAAGGCCCCACGTCGGTGAAGCGCCCGGTGTAGTCCGCGTCGGTCGAGAGCGCGTGTACGTAGTGCCACCAGGGCTGGGACTGGTGGCCCGGCTCGTCGTGGTGCGGCGAGTGGGTGCCTTCCATCCATGTCGACCCGAAGAACCGACCAATCTCCGCGCCGAAGCCGTCTCCCTGCACCGAACCGGTGGCGTGGTCGTCGATCTTGCGCGCGTAGGCCTTGAGCATCGTGAAGGCGTACCCCAGCATGTAGACCGGTGCGCCGCCGTACGCCCGGAAGAAGAGGTACTTCCCCCCGTCCATGCTGATGTTCCAGCAGCCGAACAGGTAGCCCCACCAGGACTCGATCCCGGTGTCGCCCGAGACGCCGGCGTCGCGGGCATCGAGCAATAGATCCGACCAGAGCAACTTGATCGTGTCGTCCCACGCCAGCACGTCGTCGGCGCCTTGCAAGAGGGCGACGGTCCGTTCCCAGGCGAAGTCGGCGGGCACGGAGACGTGTGCGTCGCCGTGGGTGATCCCCACGTCCAGGCCGAGCCGCCGACCGCGGACAGCGGCGGCCACGTTCGCGTCGCGCGGCCCCACGGCGCCCAGCGCGGGGGCGCAGATCGAGCCGAGGCGGGTCGAGTTCAGCGCCCGGCGTTCAAGTTGGGGTGGGCCCGGTCGCGCTCGGAGCACGTTGTCCACGCCTGCCCGGCCACGGGAGACCAGCGCCCGGTACTGGTCGAGCCCGTCGGTCCCGGCGGCCGCGCCCGGGACCAGCCGCACCCGGGGGCCCTCGTCGAGGGCGGGTCGTGGACGCAGGCGAACGCTCGCCGCGCGTGGGTTCGGCCTGGGCGGCGCGCCCGGTTCGCAGGCCGAGGCAGGACCGAGCGCCGCGACCCGGTTCGCGGGGCGGGCCGGCGGAGTGATACCCCCCGTCGCGCCGAAGGGAAGCCGGTTCCCGGTGCCGACCGCGGGGCCGACCGCGCGCCGGGCGCCGGGCGCCTGCTGCGAGGCACAGTCCTTGCCGCCGCATCCGCAGGACATCGTCCTAGCCTTGCTTCATCACGAGTTCGACCGCTGCGATGGGCGCGCCCGCCACCGCGCCGTCGGCGACCCAGCGGACGTACCGGGCGAAGCCGTCGGTCACGAACACCAGGTTGGAGGTCGCCGCCGCCGACCACGAGGCGCTGGCGATTGCGGTGAACGAGCCGACTTCGGCGGTGGCCGAGGTCTCCAGCTTGAGGTTGCCGGCGGTGCCGGCCTTGAGCACCCGGACGTGGGCCACGAGCTTGGTGTAGGCGCCCACGTCGGCCGCCTCCTTCTCGGGTTGCACGTCGTTGGCGTTGAGGGTTCGGGCGGGCAAGAGGGTGATCACTTCGCTGGGCATGGTTCGCTCGGTTGAGCGGTGATCGTAGGGCTCCGTCGTGAGTGTGTCCATGAGGGTATTTTTTTTTTTTGGACTATTATAAGCTCAACTTTCAGACTTCACATGCGTTTGACATGCGCCGCTCAGTCCGTCCGCACCGTGCACCCGTACTCGCTGAGGTAGTTCATCGCGCCGTCGACCCAGTAGCCGCGGCCGAACTCGTCACCGCTGCCGGTGAAGTGCCAGGTGGCCACGCCGTCGGTGCCCAGTTCCACGGCGTAGGTCTCGGCCATCGACTCGTAGCCGCGGTACACGCCCTCGGGGCAGTCGGTGGCGGACTCCACCAGGGAGGCATCCACGGCGAGGCCCACGTCGCAGTCGCCGCAGGCGCCGCGGCTGCCGCTCTCGGCAACCACCGAGTAGCTCACGACGCAGTCTGCACCGCCCTCGGCCTTCCAGGCGTCGTTGACGAAGAGGTACCAACGCTCCTCCCCGGTCCAGCCGGTGCTCTCGTCGCCGTCGAAGTGGCCCCAGTAGTAGAGCTTGGCGCCCTGCACCTCGGGGTGGCCGCCGATCTCCTGGCAGTCGTCGGCGGAGGCGTCCATCTCCAGGAGCACGTCGGTGAGCCCGCTGCCGGTGTCGTCGCCGGTGTCGTCGCCGGTGTCGTCGCCGGTGTCGGTGTCGGTGTCGGTGTCGGTGTCGGTGTCGGAATCCGTGTCGGAATCGCTGTCCGCGTCGGTGTCAACGTCGCCGTCGCCGGTGTCGGCGGGCTTGTCGGTGGGGTCGTCCGCGGGGGTGCAGGCGAGGAGGAAGAGCAGGGTGGGGTACATGGGACTAGCGTACCGTTTTCGGCGGGCGGGCGTGGACGGCGCGGCGCTACCCGGACAAGTTGGCCGGTGGCCGATCGTGATGTTGGGGCGCGGGTGAACGACACCGGCGGGCAGCGTCGTTGCTTGCTCGTGGCCGACTACGTGGAGTTTGAAGCAGTCCAGTCGATGGCGCGGTTCGGGTGGCGGCTGGTGTCCCGTGGGGAGGCGCCCTTTTCCGGGAGCGCTATTGTGTGCCGTTCGATCGTGGCCCGCGTCCACGACGCGGGCACACCCGAGCGCATGGTGGAACTGCACTTCGTGCGGTCCCGCTGGCTCGCCGAGGACCGCCGACTCGCCGACCTGGAGGCCACGTTCTGGGCGCCGCGCCTGTTCTCCGAGCGGTTCACGCTGGCCATGGCGCTGCTGGAGTGGGTGGCCTGGGGTTTCACGCTCGCGGCGGTCCTCGTGCTGCCCCTGCTGCTCGTCGGTGGCGTCGCGGGCGGGCAGCGGGTCATACTCGTGGTGCTCGTGACGCCCGCGTTGTCGCTGGCCGCAGCCTGCCACGCCGCCTACGCGCTCACTCGGTGGTGGATTTGGCGCGTGGAGAGGGAGCCGGAACGGGCGAGGGCGAGACTGCTGCGCATGCAGGACCGTCCGGCCGTTCGCGCCGGACGGATACTCGCAGCGGCGCCTGGACTGCCGACGGCAGGGTGATGCCCCGCTGGCCGCCCTCCCGTCTCTGTCGGTGGTTTCACCTCGCGGCGCTACCCGCCCCGCGCCTTCCGCAGCCGCGCGGGCGCCCGGCGGCTCCACGACCGTTCCAGGAGGGCCGCGACCTGCTCCGACGTGGCCTCGTCCAGCCGCACCGTGGTGGCGCCCATCCGGCCCCAGCCGCCGTGGACGGGGAACGTGAGCGTGGGCCACGCGGCCAGCACCTCCGCCTGCAGCTCGGGGCTGAGCATCAAGTTCAGGTCGCTCCCGTGGGGGTCCAGCGTGGCGAACACCTTGCCGCCCACGCGGAAGGCCACGCGGTTGAAGTGCGGCGCCTCGCTGCTGCCCGGCAGCGCGAGCGCGAGGGCGTGGGCCTCGGCGGGGGTGGTGGGCACCGTGAGAGCGTAGCCCGCGGCCGGCGGGGGTGGGTTCCGGCCCACGCGCGACCGTCCCCCTGCCGCTCTGCCCGTCGACATGACGGGCCCCCCGCCTACTCGACCCTCCACGAGACGTACACCGCGCCCGCCCTCGCGCCGCCTGTTCGCTCGCCGGGTGCGCCGATCACCACCTCGCCGAACCCGTCGCCGTCGAGGTCGCCCATCGCCACGCCCTCGCCGGCATAGTCCCCGCCCGCCTCTCCAAGGAGCCAGGCGTCCGCGTCGGCCACCGACCAGGTCCCGGCGGTCGGCGCGGTGAACAGGTACGCGCCCCCCGCCGAGCCGCCGTTGGTGGCGTCGCCGTACGCGCCCACGAGCAACTCGTTGGCACCGTCGGCGTCTAGGTCGTCGATGGCGAGGCCGCTGCCGGCGTACTGCTGCGCGTCGTCGCCCCGCACGATGATCTCGGCCGCCCCGAGGAACACCGAGCCCGAGGCCGGACCGTACGCGACGTACGCGGCACCGGCGAGGCTGGCCAGGGCGCTGTTGTACGAGCCGATGGCGACGTCGGCCAGTCCGTCGCCGCTCACGTCGCCGAGCGCCAGCGCCAGTCCGGCGTAGTCGCCCGAGTTCTCGCCGCCGAGGACGCCGTCGGCGGAGGTGGCGTCCCGCGCGCCGGTCACCGGCCCGTACAGCACGTACACCGCCCCAGAGTAGGGGGACGTCGCCGAGGCGAGCGAGCCGGCGACGATGTCGCCCACGCCGTCGCCGTCGAGGTCGCCGCCCGCGCGTACGATGCGACCGGCCTGGTCCCCGGCCGCGCCGCTGAACGTGCCGTCGGCCCCCGGGCTGAGCTCGACGTCCCCGACGAGCGGGCCGTACTCGACGTACACCGCGCCCGAGTATCGACCGCCCA
>CAYHRZ010000276.1:0-7246 GCA_964359125.1 uncultured Klebsiella sp.
CCTGCGGCTGCACCTGATCCGGCAGCAGGATGGCGACGAGCTGGGCTCCGGCAACGGCCTCGGCGACCGTGCGGACCAGCCTGCCTGTCGCCTCTGCCTCACCCCAGGAGGGCGAGCCCTCGCGCAGGCCCACCTCGACGCGGTTTTTCAGGAACCCGAAGTAGTCTTCCACCGCCAGCAGTGCCTTCTCCGGCTCCTCGACCGCCCAGGTGACCACCGCGCCGATCTCGATCGGGCGGCCCCCCGCCTCGTTCACCTTGAGGTGGGGCGTCTCGAAGGTCTGCGTGCGGAGGGAGAGCCGGCGCTGGCTGAGGAAGGGGTTGAAATAGTGAAACCCGTCGCGGCTGTAGGTGCCCGAGTAGGAGCCGAAGAACAGGCCGATCACCGCCTGGTTGGGCTCGAGGATGGTGAAGCCCTTGAGCCCGTAGAGCCAGGCCAGCCCCGCCAGTCCGGTACCGAGGATGCCGGCGACGCCCAGGATGGCCTCGAACTGCGCCATGCCCGCGGAGAAAATGCCGCCGGCGCCGATGCCCAGGCCCAGTCCCAGGTAGAGCGGGAGCACCAGGAGGCCGGGCAGGCGGACGATGCGGCGGGGCTCGATGTCGGGCTGGGGCATGGTGGGCGAAACCTAGTCTCTCAGCAGCTTGGCGGCGACCTCCGGGAAGAGGCCGACCACCGCCACCCCCAGGGCGGCCGCGGCGGCTTCCTGGCGGACGCGGGGCCGGATCACCAGGCGCCAGGGTTCGCCGTCGGCGACCGAGAGGTCGAGGGTGGTCGCGCCCAGCACGCGCTCGAGTCGCCCCAGGACCTCTCGCAGCAAGAGCGGCACGTCGTCGTCGCCCGTGGCGAAGCCGCCCACGCCCTCCCGGGACAGGATCCACGTCTCGAACGGCGCGAGGGGCGCCCAGGCCGCCAGGGCGACGCCCCCTGGGCTCTCCGCCACCACGCGGGCTCGCTCCCGCAACTCCATGTCGCGCCAGGCGGCGCAGGCGGTGGGTGCGAAGTCGTGGGGAAAGGCCATCAGTTGCCAGGTGACATGGCTGGCTTGGGCCGCGACTCGGCACAGGCCGAACCCGCGCAGACGCCGGTCGCGCTGCAGGTCGCTCACCCGCGCCCGGGCCATCGCGAGCAAGGGCGCGTCGAGACCGTCGTGCTCGCCGAAGATCAACTCGTGGGCCCCGACGGCGGCACGGCGCACGGCGGGGCCGGGCGCCGGCGTGGGGTCGCCCTCGATGCCCAGGAGCGGGACGGGGTGGGGTACGGATCGCACGCGCCCGGTTTGCCGGATCGTGGGCGTGGTCGGCGCGCATGCCCAGCAGGGCGTGGGCGGCGACGGCGCGGGCAGGGGACGGTCGGGCCAGCCGTCGTTGAGCAAGACGGTCACCCCGGTGACCGGGCAGGTGCGGAGTTCGCGCATCCCGGGCAGTCTAGCGGGCGCCGCGCACGGGGACGCCGGCGGCGGGGTGGATTACCGGGGAGGGGTGAAAATCGACCCGGTCGCCTTGCTGTCCCGCACCCTCGAGCACCTCCGCGCCAACCCGGAGGGCCACGTGCTGATGGGGGTTGCGCAGTTCGTCCTCGTCAACCTGCTGACCTTCGGCATGATCTGCTGCGGCATGTGCGGGGGCATGTTCGTGGCTGTCCCGGCGGCGATCGCGAGCGCCGCTGCGGGCGCCGACCCCGACGCGGCGGGGGGCGTCGCGACGGCGGCTTCGTTGTTGGTGTACCCGCTGATGGGCCTGGGCATGGTGGCCATCTTGCCCGCGATCACGTTGGTGTATGCCAGCTACCAAGTGGCCGTGCTCGACGAGGTCGACGGCAAGGGCAAGGTGTCGCTCGGCAAGGTGGGCGGGGTCCTCACCGGCTCGCTGGGTGCCTTGCTCGGCATCACGCTCTTGCAGTGTGGCGCCTCGATGGTCGGCGTGATGCTCTGCTACGTCGGCATCTTCCTCACCGCGCTGCCGCTGAAGTTCGTCCACCTCGTACGGCACGACCGGCAGGTGGGGGTGATGGACGCGGTGGGCATTGCCTGGGACGGCTTCCGGGCCGAACCGGCCACGCACGCGGCGGTCTTCGTGACCGAGATCGTGATGTCGATGGTCCTCGCCTACATCCCGCTGATCGGACCGATGATCCTGTGGCCCACGATGGCGGTGTTCGACTCGATGGCCTACCGGGCGCTGTACCCGGTCGGAGCTGCCGCGGCGCCCGTCGCTACAGCCACCACCCCAGGTTGAGGTCGGGAAAGCAGCTGTCGTGAAGCTGCATGTCGCGTAGCTCTGACGTGGTCAGTTCGTCGTCGGGCTCGCCCCGGGCACGGGCCTCGGCGAGGTTGCAGGCGCGGTCGAAGCGGGAGAGGTGCTCGCCGAATCGCCGGTAGCCGTAGTCGACTGCGCCCCGGGTGTGGATGACGAACTGCCAGTCGGAGGCCTGCACCAGGCGCAACTCCCGGGCCGCCGCGAGGAGGGCTTCCTCCACCGGCGGTGAGCCCCTCCAGTCCAGGCGGTGGAGGGCATCGAGGAAACGGTCCTCGGCGCCGTGCTCGGCCTCCCAGGTCCAGCGGGTCTCGTCGTTGAGCCACACGCGCAGGTCGCCACCGGCGCCCCAGGTCCCCTCCGGGAGCGCGATGACCTTGTCGGCTGGCCACGCGTCCAGGTGTCGCGACACTGTCGTTGCGCTTACGACGGGGTCGCCGGCCAGGGCCTTCATCACCTCGGCGATGAACGCCGGGCCCTCGTGCCACCAGTGACCAAAGAGCTCGGCGTCGAACGGGGCCACCAGCACCCCGTGTCGACCGGTGCGATCGTGGTGGCGCTTGACCAGGGAGCGCACGGTGGCGGCGAAGTGCTGGGCGTGGGTGAACAAGGCGCCGGCGACGTCGTCGGGGACGTAGGGCTCCTTTTCGCCGAGGTCCTTGCCGGGCCCGGTGACCCGCCAGTACCGGTGGCCGTCTCGACCGTGTCGCTTGTGGAACTCGAGGTAGCGGCCGTCGCCGGGGTAGCCGACCTCGCCGCTCCACACCTGCTCGGAGAGCTCCGGGTGACGGGCCAGGGCCACGAGACGGCCTGGGCCGCCGTCGCTGGACACCCAGTGCGGCTCGAGCACGCTGCGCCAGCCGCGGGTGTCGTCCCACGTCGCCTGCTGCCAGTCGACCTTCGTGAAGCCGCTGGCCGTCTGGGTGCCTTCGCTGCGCCCGCCCGCGAAGAGGTGCGCGTCGACCACGAAGAAGGTCACGCCCTCGTGCGCGAAGATCTCCTCGACGCCCCGCCGCAACAGCGGCGACCCGTGCCCGACCGGCGGCGTCCAGGGCCCGCCGGGCCGGTAGGCGCACTCGGGGAGCCAAGCTCCCCGGGGGGAGAACCCGAGGTGTCGCCGGCTGGTGGCCACGCCCGCGCGCACCTGCGCCCGGGAACAGGCGTCGTGCTTGATCAGCGGCATGAAGCCGTGCGTGGCGTTGGAGGTGAGGAGCTCCACCCTGCCCCGCCCGGCGAGGGCGGCGAATGCACCCGGGATGTCCTGGTGTATCGCGCTGAACTGCGTGGCCAGGTCCCCGGCCGTTTTCTGGGCGCGCTCGGCGAGGTAGGCCAGGTGCACGTCGCCACGGGCGGCGAACTCGGCGGCGTCGCGGGCGGCTCGCTCTGCTTCCGATGAGAGCCAAGCGGGGAAGCGCGCCTTGAACCTGGGGTGGCCGAGTTGCTCTAGCAGCACGGGCGTCAGGCCCAGCGTGAGGGGGACGTCGTGGGCGCCGATGAGAGACAACAGCGGCAGGTACGTCTCGGCGGCGGCCTCGAACAGCCACACCTCGCCGTGGGGCCAGTGGCCGTGGTGCAGCACCCACGGGAGGTGCCCGTGCAAGACCAGGCAGAAGCTGCCCAGCGCCACTAGGCCTCCAGGCTCAGCGCGATCTCCAGCCGTCGTTTCTCCTGCCCCCACAGCTCCATCGGCCACCAGAAGTACAACGCCGTCCCCTGGAACACCGAGGCCACGCCCAACGGCGAGCGACTCACGGTTTCCAACGGGAAATGCCACAGGCGGGCGGGCTGCCGGGGCGAGAGCGTGAGGCGGTACCCCCGGGCGAGGTCCACCAGGGAGATCTCGGTCAGTTCGTCGAGTTCACCCGCGGCATCGAGGGGAAGGCGCCGGCCACCGGCCGTCTCCAGGAAACAGTCGCTCCCGCGCTGGCTGTCGAGGTTCACGTCGATGCCCACCGCGAAGCGAGTCCGGATGGGCTCGTGGTACCGGTTGGCAACCTCGTAGCGGGCCTCGATCACCGGCATTTCCCGCGAGAAGTGGAAGCGTTTCACCACCCGGACGAGGCGGTGGGCGGCGCCCTCGCTCACGCTGCCGTCGCGGGCCATCGTGACCGCCACCTCGGCGCCGTCGCCGTCTTCGACGTTGAGCAGTTGGTAGTCGGCCCCGACGAAGTCGCCGGTCTCCGCGTACCGGCCGGTGCGGAGGTTGTGGAGCGTCGTCTCCGGCCCGAAGAAGTGGTCGACGAAGGCGGCGCGGGGGTGACGGTCGTAGTGTAGGCGCTCGACCAGTCCCGAGGCGGCGAGCTGGATCGGGCGCTCGGCCTCGTCGAGGGTGTCTTCGTCGCCGTCGTCTTCGTCGTCGATGATGACGGTCGTGACGTCGGGAGCGAGCTCGACCAGGACCGGCAGGTTCTCGCCGCGCAGGACCGCGCCGTGGTGCGTTTCCGGCAAGCGCGAGCGGACATTGAGGACGTTGCCAGGGAGCGACCAACTGTCGAGTTCGGTGATGCTGCCGCCGTTGCCCGGCGACACGAACGCGCAGAGCGACGGCGTGCGGACGATCACTTCCTTTCGCCCGTCGCCGTCGTGGTCGGACTGCTCGACGAGCAGGCGCTCCGCGTCGCCCAGGGCGATGTGCACGCCGTACTCGGCGCGCACGAGGTTGGCGTAGGCCTGGTGGCGGATGTCGCCGGCCTGGGCGCCGACGTCGACCCCGTGCACGTAGGCGGCGCCATTCTGCCCCCGGTACAGGGCGGCGGTCGCCTCTTCCAGGGCCTCCAAGAGCCCATCGGCGTCTTCTCGCTTGCCGTCGTCGCGCAGCATCGAGCGGAGCCGCGCCACCTCGCGGGACGTGCGCAACATCCTACGGTGTAGGCGCAACACTTCCGGCGACGAACCAAGGGTATTCTCCCAGCCCGGGGTGCGCAGGAAGGGGGCGACCCGCTGGAGGCTGGGGTCCACCCCGCGCCGCACGTCGGCCACCAGCGCCAGCCACGCCGCGCCCGCCTCGCCGCCCACCGCGGCGGCGGCGACCGGGGACGAGGCCGAGGCCGGCGGGTAGCACCGTCCCGACGGGCGGACGCGGTCGAGGACGGTGCCGAAGGGGACAAGCTTGAGCCAGGCGCCCGCGTCGTCGAGGGTGGCGAAGAAGCGCCGCACCCACGCGCGCTCCCCCGAGAAGCACCGGGTAGCGCTGCTGTCGATGCCTGCGCCGAAGTCTTCGCCGCGGACCGCCATCGTGACCACGCGGCGACCGGCCCGCGCGTAGCTCGCCACCCGGTCCACGATCTTGCCGGGCGAGTTGTGCGGTGCCATCCGCGACAACGCCGAGTCGGCGCCGAAGAGCGCCAGGATGGTGCCCTCCCGCTCCGCGAGCCAGTAGCCCTCGCCGTTGGCGCCAGGGCCCAGTTGGGCGGCGTCGAGGACGGAGAACTGCAGGCCCAGGCGGCCGAGCACCCGCGGCGCGGCCGGGTCCCAGGCGAAGAAGGGCAGCCAGGCACCCCGGACCCGCACGTCGCCGTGCTGGCGCCACCAGCGCTGGTTCACCTGGATCTGTCCCACCGCGTCGCGCTCGGGCAGCGCGGGGAGGACCGCCCCGCCGTGCAGTCCGCCGAGGGTTTCGATGCGACCGGCCTGCACCAGCCGCACCAGTTGTTCGAGGCGCTCGGTGGCGTGCAACTCCATCCACTCGAGGATCTGCCCGCTCCAGTGCATCGACACCCGGAGCCCGGGGCGCTCGTCGAGGAGATCCAGCATGGGGAAGTACGCGCGTTCGCACGCCCGCCGGACCTCCGGGCCGGTGGTCCCCGGCGGCTGGGTGTTGGCGATACACAAGACGAGCCCGATGGTCTGCACGGCGGGCGGCGTATCCCGGCCGTGACCCCCGGCGCATCAGCGAAGGGCGAAGCGATCGGGCGCCGAGGCGGGCCAGCGCGCCACCATCACGATGGGAAGGGCGCACAGGATCGTCGCGAGCAGGAGGTGATTGGCGTACCCCAGCCGGGCCGCCGTGTACCCGCTGAGAATGGCGCCGAGCCCCTGCGCGATCACCACGACGGAGGCCTGGACCGTGTAGTCCACGCCCGCCCGCTCCCGGCGGCAGGCCTGCATCATCGCGGTGAACAGGGCGGCGGTGGCCATGCCCGAGACGAAGTGCTCGGCCACCGCCGCGACGGGGACCAGCGCCGGCCCGCTGGCCGCCACGTGAGCGTAGAGGGCCATCGTGCCGGCTTGTCCCAGGGCGAAGGCCCCGAGCGCGGCGCGGGTGCCCATCCTCTGCACGAGCAACCCGCCCAGCAGGGCACCGGTGATGCTCCCCGCCGAGCCATAGAGGCCCACCACGCGGCCGATCTCGGGCAGGCCCATGCCCATGTCGACCAGCATGGGTTTCACCATGCCGGTGCCGAGGGCATCGCCCAACTTGTAGGTCAGCAAGAGTGCCAGCCAGCGGGCAGCCCCGGGCACGGCGAACCAGCGGTGCGGCATCGCGTCGGCCGCCTGGGCGCCCCCTGCGGCCGGGGCCGAACGCGGCGTGGCGGGCGCGACCAGGAGCGGCATGGTGGCCAGGCCGATGCAGGCGGCGGCGGTGAGGAAGGTGCCGGCCCAACCGAGCTGGCCGAACAGGGCCAGGAGCACCCCGCCACCCACCACCATGCCGAGGCGGTAGCCCCCGACCTGGACGCCGTTGCCGACGCCCCGGTCGGCCTCGTCCAGCAGTTCGACCGCGTAGCCGTCGGTGGCGATGTCCTGGGTGGCGGCGACGAGGTTGCAGAGCAGCACCACGACCAGGAGGGGGGTCACTGCGCCCGGGTGCACGAAACTGAGGATCGCGAGCAACAGCACCGCGGCGACGTTGAGCGGGAGGATCACCCGGCGGCGGTGACCGGGCACGCGGTCTACCGGCGTCGCCCACAGGAACTTCAGGGCCCAGGGCAGGGCCAGGAGGTTGCTCAGGCCGATGTGCTCCAGGGAGTGCCCCCCCTGGCGCAGGATCA
>CAYHRZ010000277.1:0-1303 GCA_964359125.1 uncultured Klebsiella sp.
CCTCGAGCTTGTAGTCCGCTCGCGACAGGTCGAGGGCCCCGGAGATCTCGCAGTTGGCATCGCCCCCGGAGCAGTCGTTGTCGACCCCGTCCTCGCAGCTCTCCGGGGCGTCGGTCCACGCCCGGGCCGAGGTGTCGTCGCAGTCGTCGGGCAGGGCCACCCAGCCGGAGTCCTCGTCGCAGCGGTCCATCGTCACCAGCGGATCCCCGTACCCATCGCGGTCACTGTCTGCGTAGAAAGCAGATAGTCCCGTGGCCCCGCCGTCGTCGTCGTCGGCGCTGCCGTTGCAGTCTTCGTCGGTGTCGAGCGCATCGCAAATCTCGGTGCCGCCGGGAAAGACGCCCGCGTTGGTGTCGTCGCAGTCCCCGTCGACCAGGGCGTAGCCCTCCGGCAAGACACACACCACCACGTCGCTGCCGTTGCCGTAGCCGTCGCCGTCGTTGTCGACGAAGGGGATGAACGCTTCGGGACTGTCGTCGTCGATGGTGCCGTCGCAGTCGTCGTCGACCTCGTTGCTACAAGCCTCGTAGGCGCCCGGGTACACCTGCGCGTCACCGTCATCGCAGTCGCCGCCCACCGGGGCATAGCCGTCGGGCTCGGCGCAAGCGTTAGTGGCGACGTCGTCGCGACCGAAGCCGTCGCCGTCGCCGTCGGCGTACCAGACCGGCGCGTCGGTCGCGCCCTCGTCGGTGCTGCCGTCGCAGTCCTCGTCCACGCCGTCGCAAAGCTCAGCCTGCCCCGGGTGCACCGCCGCGTCCGTGTCGTCGCAGTCGTCGCCGCCGAGGGCGGCCTCGGTGTAGCCGTCGCCGTCTTCGTCGCCGCTGACCACCGAGAACGACACGGAAGCGCTGCCTTCCGCGCCCCATGCGTCGGTGACCGTCACCCCCACGCTCCACTCGGCCAGCGTGAGGCCGGTCAACTGGAAACTCAGTTCGCCCGCCTCCTCTGCCTCGGCCGGGGCGGCGCTGGCCTGGGCCGCCGCTCCGGACCACGTCAACGAGAGCGTGCTGTCGCCGTCCGGGGGGTCGGGGTCGACGATCGCGAGCGAGACGGTGACCGGTGAACCCGCGAGCACCCGCCCCCCGTCGGCGGGAGACGAGAAACTCACCGTGGGTGCGACGTTGTCGACCACGGTGAGCGGCAGGCCGGCACTCGCCACCTCGCCCGCGCTGTCGCGGGCCTCCACGCGGAAGGTGCCCTCGCCGACCGCGAGCGAGGTGGTGACGAAGGTGATCGTGCCAAGGGCCTCGTCTACGCTCAACACGCCGGGAACGGCCGTCCCGGCGGCGTCGAAGGCGCCGGC
>CAYHRZ010000277.1:1313-7218 GCA_964359125.1 uncultured Klebsiella sp.
ACTCACTTCGAGCACGAACGTGGTGGCGACCCGCGCCGGCAGCACGACGCCGGGATCGTGCGACACGAATCGAAGTTCCGGCGGGTCGTTGAAGAGGACGAGGTCGCCGCAGGCTACCAGGTGGAGCATCAGCATCGCGGCGCAGTGTACCCCGCCGCGGCGCCCACCTCGGTCAGAGCCGGTCCGCGGGGCCTGGGAAAGCGCTACCGTCGGACAGGGTGCACGGCGAGTATGCGTCGCGACTGATCGCGGAGTGATCGACGATGTCGGTGCCGTCGATGTCGGGGTCCCGCTGCATCGAGGCGTCGGCGGGATCGTTGCTGGACCAGGGGAGGCTACCGATCGCCGCGCCGGTAGCGGCGACCAGCGACAACTCGTCGCCGTCGTTGTTCAAGGCCAGCCCGTAGTCCAGGGAGCCGTCGTCGGCGTTGGCCACGACCGCCGTGCAGTTGGCGCCCCGCACCGCCGCCACGCTCCCGCCGCCGAACACCACGATCGCGCTGCCGGGAACCAGGACGGTGCCCGCGTCGAAGGTGTGCCGGGGGATGTCGTTGCCGCTGTCCCAGAGCGTCGCGCCGCCGAGGTCCACGGCCGCGCTGCCGCTGTTGACGATCTCGACGAACTCGTCTTCCACGGCGTCGCTGGTGCCGTCGCCGTTGGGGTCGTCGCCCACCGGGACGTCGGCGAGGACCTCGTTGAGCACCAGGTCCCCGCGGGCTGCGGCGGCCACGGCGTCGACCACCACGGCGGACTCGGCTTTGAGCCCGCGGTAGGTGCAGGCCACCGTCGCAGCGCCCTCGCCCATGCCGTGCACCGTGCCGTCGACCACCAGCGCCAGCGAGTCGTCGTCACTGGTCCACGCGCAGTCGCCGGTGACAGTGCTGTCGCTACCGGCGCCGTCGTTGTACGTGGCGACGAGGTCGCGGGTGTCGCGGGTGGTGGAGAGGCGCACCGAAGCCGGGGCCAACGTCAGCACCGGATCCGCGTCGCTGTCGGTGTCGGTGTCGGTGTCCGTGTCGGTGTCCGTGTCGGTGTCCGTGTCGGTGTCGGTGTCCGTGTCGCTGTCTGTGTCGCTGTCCGTGTCGGTGTCGGCGTCGCCGAAGGGGTCGCCGTCCTTGTCGCCGGTGTCGACCGGTGCGGAGGTGAGGCCGCCGGTGCACGCCAGCGCCGAAAGACCCACGATCACCATGAAAAGTCGCATATCAGCGCCCCGGTGGCGGCCGCTAACGCCGGCAACCGTCGCCCGCCACGCTCCACCGCAGCGGCGCAGCCGACTAGACTGCGCCATGCTGTTCTTCCTGTTCGCCTGCGACCCCGAGCCGCCCGTGGCGCTCGAGGCGCCCAAGTGGGTCGACCCCGACGGCGCCTCGTTGTTCGTGGCCCCCGACGGCAGCCTCACGTGGACACTGCCGGGCGGCGCCGTGCACGAGGTGTCGCTGGGCCTGGGCACCGTGGGCAGCATCGACGACGACGCGTGCAGCTACGACCCCTGGTGGCTGTTCGACGACCGCATCGACCGCGGCACCCTGGCCACCGAGAGCTACGCCTACGACCTCGACGAGACCTGCACGAGCGGCACGCACCTGCTCGACGTCGAGGCCGCCGAGTGGACAGGGAGCGACTACCGACTCGCCCTCGACGACGGCCAACGCGCCAGCCTCACGGTCGACAACCAGGGCCCCGGCATCCGTTTGACACTGCGCCACGACGACGACGCCACCTGGGCGCCCTACGCCTGGACGCGCGTGAGCGTCGACGATGACGAGCAGTTCTACGGCCTGGGCGAGACCTTCGACAGCGCCCTCCACCGGGGCCGGGTGCGCGAGATGCAAATCGAGTTGGCGTTCACCGAGAGCGCCTACAACGAGGTGCACGTGCCCGTCCCGCTCCTGGTGTCGAGCGCGGACTGGGGCATGCTGGTCGACAGCTACCGCCCCGGTGTCTTCGACGTGACGGCCAGCGACCCGGCCAGCGTGCTGACCGTGTTCCAACAGCGGGACGGCGACTTCGCGGTGGACCTTTACGCGCCGGAGCGCTCCACGCAGGTGACCGGGCGCTACTGGCAGCGGACGGGACAGCCCGAGGTGCCGCCGGACTGGGCCTTCGCCCCGATCCAGTGGCAGGACGAGGTGACGGGCGAGGACGAGATCCTCGACGATGCCTTCCAGATCCGGAGTCGCGACCTGCCGACCGGCGTGATCTGGGTAGATAATCCTTGGCAAACCTACTACAACTCCTCCGTGCCCGACCCGACGATGTTCCCCGACTGGACGGCGATGATCGACAGCTTGCACGACCAGGGATTCCGCTTCATGGCGTGGACGACGCCGTACGTGGAAGACGCCGACCCTGAGTGGCAGACCTACCAGGACAACGGCTGGTTCGTACAGGACGTGCAGTTGTTCTCGGGCTTCGGGGACATCGTGGACCTCACCCACCCCGACGCCAGCGCCGCCTGGACCGCCCGGGTGGCCGCGGCGGCCGAACTCGGCATCGAAGGGTGGAAGCTCGACTACGGCGAGGACGTGCAGCTCGGGGTGGCCGGGGGACGGCTGCCGGGGTGGCGCTTCCACAACGGCGAAGACGAGCGCACCATGCACCACAAGTTCGCGCTCTACTTCCACGCCCCGTACGCCGATCCCTACCGCGAGCAGGGCATGCTGCTCGGACGCGGCGGCTGCCTCGGCGGGCAGACCGTCACCGACGTGATCTGGCCGGGGGACCTCGACAACGGCTTCGAGCGCTGGGGCGAGGAGGGGTGTGAGGACGGGATCTGTATCGGTGGCCTGGCCAGCGCCGTCCACGGTGGCACCGCCTTGTCGGTGAGCGGCTACCCCTTCTTTGCCAGCGACACCGGCGGCTACCGGGGCGGGCGGCCGACGAAGGAGAGCTTCGTGCGCTGGATGGAGTACGCGGCGACGTTGCCGGTGTGGCAGTACGGGGGCGACGGCGAGAACCACAACCCCTGGGATTTCGCCGCGTACGACGACAGCCAGTTCGACCAGGACGTGCTCGACGCCTTCGCGAGCTACGCCCAGCTGCACATCCGGCTGTGGCCCTACTACCAGGCGGGGGTGACGACGATGCTCCGCAGCGGCGAAGCCTTCGTCCTGCCGCAGGGCCTGGGCGACCCCGCGGGCGGCGTCCACCACGAGGAGAACTTCTTTGTTGGAAGCGATATTTTTGTCGCGCCGGTGGTCGATGCGGGGGTGGCGAGCCTCGACGTGACGCTCCCTACCGGCACGTGGATTCACTGGTGGACTGGGCAGTCCTACGAGGGCGGGAGCACCCACGCCGTCCCTGCCCCCCTGGGACAGGGGCCGCTGTTCCAGCGGGCGGCCTCGGCCATCCCGATGTTGCGGCGAGAGGTGGAGACGCTCTCGCCGGTGAACGACGACGCCGTCGACAGTTGGCACGCCAACCCCGGCGCGCTCAACGCCCGCGTCGTTCCCGGCGAGGGGGCGAGCTTCCAACTGGGCACCGCCGAGGCCCTGTCGGCGCCCTCCGCCCTCGAGATCACGCTCGTGGACGGGACGCTCTACGCCGGCTGGGACGTGGAGGTGTACGCCCCGGGAGCCTCGGGGGCCACGCTCGACGGCAGCGCGCTGCCCGCCGGGAACGCCGGTTGTTCGGATTGCGTCGTGGTCGACGACCCGTGGGTGCGGGCGGTGAGCAGTACCGGTGGCACACTAGCGGTGTTCTAGCGGCGCCGGGGCCTAGTCCTTGTTCAGGCCTCGGCCACCGGGGGGGTGAACACCCCGATCACCACCCGCGCGGGCCGGATGAGCTTGGTGCCCGCGCGGTAGCCCTTGCTGAAGACGCTGAGAACGACGTTGTCGCTGGCGGGGTCGGTGACCGGTTGGCTGTGAATCGCCTCGTGCACGTTGGTGTCGAAGCGCTCGCCCTCCACCCCCACCTCGACGAGCCCCAGTCCGTGGAGGGCGGCCATGAACTGGTCGTACACCATGTGCAGGCCCTCGGCGGCCGGGGCGTTCGCCTCGGCCACGGGGCGGATGGAGCGGGCGAGGTTCTCCACCGGCTCGAATACCGCCGCCACCACCTCGGCCCTGCGGATCTCCTCGCGGACCGCGGCGTTGCGCTCGAGGCGCTGCTTGGTGGACTCGATCTCGTCTTTCGCCTGCTTGTAGGCGCTACTTACGTGGCGCAGGCGGGTCTCCATCTCGGCCAACTGCTGCCGCAGCGTCGCCACTTCGTCGAGTTCGGGGCCGGTGGCCGACGACTCGACGCCCGGCTCGTCGACCCCGGGCGTCGCGCCCTCCTCGTCGGTTTTCGTCACGCCCTGTGCATCACGACTCATCCTCATCGCCTCGCGCGCGGCCGGGAGGATAAGCGCGTGGGCGCCTGAGTCAAGCCGAGGTCGTCGTGGAGCGTCAGAACCGTTTGTTGACCACCCTCGCGGTGGTACTTTTGGCCCTGGTCCTGGTGGTCGTGCTCGACCCGAGGCCCGAGGGGGAGGATCCGCTCGCCGAAGACGACGCCCCGCCCCAGTCGCGGCTGTTCGAGTACGAGAAAGACGACGTCAAGGCCATCACGATCGTCGACGCCGCCGGCGAGGTGCGTTTCGAGAAGGCGGAGTTGGAGTGGCGCATGGTGCGGCCCAAGGACGCGGCCGTCGACGTGACCAAGGTCACGGCGATTGTCGACCGCTTTGCCGACCTGAAAATCGAGGACCGCGTGCTCGAGGGCGAGGCAAGCAGCTACGGCCTCGGCGCCGACCAGCGTCGTGAGCTGCGCATCGAGAAGAGCGACGGCACCGCACTGAGCGTGTTCCTCGGGAAGGACGCGCCGGTGGGCTACCGCAGCTACGCGAGCCGAACGGCCGAGGGCGGCGCGCAGCTGTTGTCGAGCCGCGTCGGGGACCTCCTCGGCAAGGGTGCCGACGACTTCCGCAGCCGCGAACTTCTGGACTTCGCCGCCACCGGGGCCCGCCGGGTCCGGGTGGTCGACGGCAGCACCGAGCTCGTGCTCCGTCGCGACGACCGCGGGTGGTGGATCGGCGATGGTGGCCCCCGGGCCGACAGCGAGAAGGTGCGGGCCTGGCTGAGCGATCTCTCGGCGATGAAGGTGGAGTCCTTCCTCGACGGGCAGTCCCCCTCGGCCCTCGGCCTCGACACGCCTGCCGCCAGCGTCACCGTGGAAGACGACGGTGGCAGCCACACGCTGCGCATCGGGGCGCGGGACGCGTCGGGCGCGGCGGCGATCGCGGGTGAGGTGCCGGTGCGCGTGAGCGCCACCGACCTCGACCGCCTGCTGAGCACCAGCGGCTACGTGTCGAGCGTCCTGCTCGACGTCCAGACCTGGCAGGTGGAAAGCGTGGAACTGAGACTCGGCGAGCGCAACCTGGTGGCCAGCCGCAAGGACGGCGAGTGGACGCGCGCCGACGGTACCAAACTCGACACCGTGCCGGACCTGCTCGACGCGATCAAGGCCGGCGTGGTGGATCGTTCCGCCGCCCCCACCTTCGCCGGCAACTGGGGCCGCATCGCGCTGGGCCTGGGCGGCGACAAGGGCGAGGTCGTGTCGATCGGCGACGCGGTGGCCGGTGGTCGCGTGGCCCGAGACGAGGCCGGCGGGCCCGCCTTTTTGGTTCCCCAGGACACCCTCGACGGGCTGCTCGCCGCCGTCCCGTAGCCCGCGCCCAGCACGGCTCCCCGGGGCGCGGCCCGGCGCGGCTAGTGTCGCGCCGGCAGGTCGACGTCGCGAGGGAGCAACTCCGTGCTGCAGAGGCGCACGCCGTCGTAGTGCGCGCTCGCCAGCGCGGTGCGTGCCTCGCCCCGGAAACGCCGTTCCAGCAGCCAGGCGGGGGCCACCAGCAAGGGACCCAGCGCCACCGCGAGCGGGAACCACCCTCCCGCGACGACAGCAGCGACCACCGCCATCCCGG
>CAYHRZ010000278.1:0-7217 GCA_964359125.1 uncultured Klebsiella sp.
CCGACGGCGCCGGGGCGCCGAAGAGCTCGAGCTCGGCGGTGCGCGCGGCGTCGAGCCGGTGCTGGTGGCGCCACCGGAGCTCGCCGGTGGCGACGTCCAGGGCGTAGACGAGTTCGTCGACGTTCGCCACGTACACCACCCCGTCGACCACCCGCGGCGCCGACACTATCGGCGCGCCACTGTAGTGCTCCCAGCTCCGTTTCCAGCCCGCGCTGCCCCGGGCCCAGGCGCTGGTGTAGCCGGCGGCGTCGGCGAAGACGAGTTGGTCGTCGGTGACGAAGACCGGCGCGCTCATCACCGGGGCGCGGGCGTCGAGCCGTCCGACCAGCCGACCGTCGACGCGGCCGAGCACCAGGAGGGCGCTCGCACCGCTGTAGCCGACGTAGACTTCCCGGCCCCGCACCACCGGCGGCGCGGGCTCGACGGCCGCCGCGACCGCGCGGGGCACGCCCGGGAGCTGCACGGCCCAGCGCAGCACGGGCGCGGAGCCCATCGTGGCGTTGGCGGTCGCCGGGGGCGCGAGGGCGGGGGCGGCCAGGCCCAGCGCGGAGGCGATCCACGCGGCCGCGAGGGCGCCGCTCAACCGCCCGCCGCCGCTGCGGGGGCGGGCGTGGAGCCCACGCGCGCGGCCAGCGAGGCCACCGACTCCGGCCGCGATGGCGACGGGAAGCGGGTGTACAACTCGTCGATCGTGGTCTTGGCCTCGGCCAGCTTGCCCTGGTCCACCTGCAGGCTGGCAAGCCGCAGCAGCGCCTCCTGGGCGAAGAAGCCGGTGTAGCGGCCCGCCATCCCGCGCAGGAAGGCCTCGGCCTCGGTGTGGGCGCCCTCGTTGGCCAGGATGGTCGCCCACTGGGCGTCGGCGGGGAACTGGGCGAGGTCCGGCGCGCCCACGCCGACCGCGGCCTCGATGGCCTTGCGGGCGGCGGGAACGTCGCCCACCCGGGTGAAGGCGTCGGCGGCCTCGAGGTAGGCGTAGACCGCGGCCGAACCGTTGGACGACGCGGCGGCCGCGAGGAATCGCTTCGCGCCTTCGAGGAGGTTCGCGGTCCGTGCCGTGTCGGCCGGGTCGTCTTTCGGGGCGAGGCCGTACAGGGCCATCTGGTCCACCGCGGGCATCTTGTAGGCCACGGCGGCCACGGCGCCGAACTGGTCCTCGCGGCGCTGGGTGGACCAGGAGTCGTAGGTCCCCCAGGCGAAGGCCGCCACCAGCACCCCGCCCACGGCGTACACCCCGTACTTCCAGTAGCGGAGGATGAACTCGGTGCCCGCCACCTGGGCGCGGAAGAGGTAGTCCTGGTCCTCCGACGGCGCCGCCTCGTCGTCGCGGGCGGCTTCGGTGTTGGGGCGGGTGGTGTCGTCGGCCACGGCAATTCCAGCGGGGTGCCGGTCTAATCCACCCCGCCCTCGTCGGCTACGGGCAGCATCGTGCGCTCCATGGCGTCGTAGAGCCGGCCCACGGCCGACAGGGGCACCGCCTCCGACTCCTCCAGGAGCGCGAGGCAGGCGCAAGCCCGCACCCACAACGCCATGGCGGCGCCCACCGCGCCCGGTTCGAGGCCGGCCAGGCGCACCCGCAAGACCACCTGCCCGGCCTCGGCCGCGCAGGCCACCCAGGGCCGCGACACCGCTTCCAGCGGGCTGTTCTCCCGCTCCCATACGACCAAGACCCGCGAGCGGGGGCCGTGGACCAGCGCCTCGAGCCACTCCTCGTCGCCGGCCTCCACCGCGCCCGGTAGCGCCCGGCCGGAGCCGTCGCGGCGGAGCGCACCGAGGGTACCGACCTGGACTCTCGCCGCCCAAGCGGCGAGGGCGACGAGCCTCCCCTCCCCGGCAACATGCACAACGCTGTCGCGACCGAGATCCGAGTCCAGGATGCGGAGGGCCCGCGCCAGCGACCACGCGGGGTTGTCGATCCCCGGCGGCCCGTTGGCCTGGGTGAGCACTTCGGCGGCACCCGCCAGCGCCGCGCCGACGTCGAGACCGGCGGCCTGCGCGACCACCAGGCTCGCGGTGCCCAGGGCGCCGAGGCGAGCGTCGCCGGCGTGCGCGTCGTCGATCCACGACCCGCGCGGAGGCGGCTCGATGGCCTCGCCGCCCACCCGGCCGGTGGCCACGGCCACCTTCACGCCCCGCGCGACCGCCCCCTCGATGGCCGCGTCGATCCAGGGCGGCCCCAGGAGAGCCACCCAGCCGCGGGCCGGGACCTCCGTGCCCGCCGCCGAGGTGAACACCTCGACGCCGGTACCGCCGCAGGCGTCGATCCACGCGGTGCACGCGCCCACGGCACCGGGCTGCCCGAGGACGAAGATGCTCCCCTTTCCCCTTGGTAGTCGGCCCGCCGCGGCCTCGACCGTGGCCAGCGCGGGCAGGGGCGCGGGGAACCCGCCGACGAGCACCCGGCCGTGCAAGGGCGCGAGCCGGGCAAGGCCGTCGAGCCAGCGGCGGCGAATTGCGCTGCCACCGGCCGGGGAGCGCATGAGATGGGCGAGATCGACGACGACACGGCGAGACATGCCCCCGGGCCATATCCCTGCCGGCGCCGGCCAGTTGCAAAGTGGGTGCGAGTCGCCAGTTCTCGGGGTATCCCCGCCCCCCCATGCTCGGACTAATGCTGGCCTGCGAGGGCTGGCCCGCCCTCAGCGACCTTCAGCGCGACGACACGGGCGGAGCGCCGCCGGCCGGCGTGCGGGTGGTGGAACCGCCGCCCCTGTCGTGGTCCGAGTCGGGCCCAAGGGCCGACGCCGACGACGACACGCCTGGCGTGGCCCCCCTCGAGGTCCTCCCGCCGGGCATGGCGTTCCGGGTGTCGGGCGTCCTGGCGGGAACCGGCTGGGATCCCGCCGGGGTCGCGGCCCGGGCCTGGTGCGGCGGGGTGGCGTCGGGCTTCCCCACGGAGCCGACCGGAGACTACCTCGGCGACGTCGACTGGCGACGCTTCGAGGTCCTCGAGCCGGGCGCGCTGTGCGCGCGCATCGCGCCCGCCGCCGAGGATGTCCGCGTTGACCTCGTCGCCTTCGACCTCGACGCCTGCGGCAACGCGGGGGAGCCGTGGACGGACCCGGCGGGGTGGGTCGTGGGCTTCGCCCCGGCCGGCGCGGTGAACAGCTGGGCGACGCGGGTGGTCCCCGGGCAGTTCGCGGTGGTGGCCGCGGCGTACCACCCCGACGACCCTTCCCTCGAGGTCGCCTACGACTGGGACGTGGTGGCCTTGGCGAGCGGCACTTCGCCGAGCCGCTGCGAGGACGTGGCGTGGTGATCCTGCTCGCTGCCCTCGCGGCCGCCGGGGAGTTCCGGCACGTGGTCCTGCTCGACGGGCGCACCGTCGTGGGCGAAGTCGTCGACTCGTCCGACCGCGGCGTGGAACTGCGCACGCCGCAGGGCCGGGCCCGCATCCCGCTCACCGCGGTCGCCACCATGCGGGTGGCGACGCCGGCCGAGTGGAGCACCGAGGTGGACCTCCGGGTGATGGTCGCGCCGTTCTGGACTGCCGGCAGCGAGGGGCCCGTGCTCGCCGTCGCCGCCCTTGCCCGCGGCCGGACGATCGAGGCGCTCGAACGGGTGCCCCGGACCGTGGTGGTGCTCCCCGACGCGGTGGTGAGCGCGGCCCTCCGGGCGTGTGGGCTCGACGCGGCGTGCGCCCGCGCGGTGGTGGTGAACCAGCCGGTCGACGTGCTGGTGCTGGGCGCCACGGGCCCCGCGACGTCCACGCAAGACGAGCTGGTGCTCGCCAGCACCTGGCTGGCCGCCCCGGCGGCCACCCGGCGCGCCTCGGTGCTGCGCGAGCCGGGCGGCGACGCCTACGGCGACGCCGTGGCGCTGGACGTGGCGGCCCACGACCTGCTCGACCTGGTGCCGCCGCCCCCGCTCCCGCCGGTGGCCGTGGAACCGCAGGTCGCCACGCCCCTGCTCTTCGCGCCCGAGCCGCCCCGGCCACTCGACGCCCTGGTCTACGTCCCGGTCCCCGGGCTACCCGCCTTCGTGGCCCAGAAGCCCGTCCGGGGGGTGCTGGGCGTGGTGATCGCGGTCCCCCTGGCCTCGGCCCTGACCTACGCCGCCGGGCGCGCAGGCGCGCACCCCGCCGAGTTGGCCGCCGTGGCCGTGCTCGGGAGCTACGGGAGCATCGTCCTCGCGAACAGCGTCACGGCGCCGCGCTAGCGCCACCGGCCACCTTCGGCCGACTACCCGCAGGGTTGCAGGTTGATCGCCAGCGGGCGGCCGCCCGAGGTGAACCGCACGTCGCGACTGGACGCGCACGACTTGCCGTCGGCCTGGATGAGCTTGAGCGCGTGGACACCCTCGCGCACCTGGACGCTCACCGGCAGCGGGCCCATGTCGTGGTCGTCGATCCACACCGAGGCACCGGTGGGGCCGAAGACGTTGATGATCCCGGTGATTTCTTCGGCAGTTAGGCGGAAGGGCACCGACATCGATCCCACGTTCAGGTTCACGTCGCTGGACTCCGTCCGGTAGCCCGCGAGGCTCAACCGCACGCGGTGCTTGCCATGGGGGAGGTCCACCGAGGCGGGCGTGGTGCCGTAGGACTTGTCGTTGACGTAGACGCTGGCACCCGGCGGCTCGCTGGTGATGCGCAGCGTGCCGCTGGACTGCTGCGCGGTCGCACCCCAGGGGTTGTCGGAGGAGGTGCTGCTGCTCGGCGCCGTCGTGCTCGGCGCGGTCGTGACCGCCCCCCAGGGGGAACCGGAAGCCGGGGTGGCGGGCGAGGTGGGCGGCTTGGTGGTGGCGGGCCCCTTCGTGACGCCCGTCGGGGTGGCCGGTGGCGTGGCGGGCGGCGTCTTGCTCGTGGACGGCGACGTGGGCGCCGTCGGCGCCGTCTCGGGTGGCGTGGTGGTGAGCGCGGCGTCGGGCGGCGGCTCGACCGGCTCCGCGGGCTCGACGGGCGGGGCGACCTCCACCGGCGCGACGGGCTCCACCGGCGGCTTCGCCGCTGCCGGCGGGGGCGGCTGCGGCGGCTGCACGGTGGTGGGCGCGGGGGCGTCGCCGCTGGGCTGGTTCATCTTCCAGAAGAAGAAGCCCCCACCGAGCAGCACGACGGCCCCAATCCCGATCGCCGCCACCATCGCGAGGCCGATGCCGGCTGCGGCCGGCGCCGCGATGCCGCGGTCGTCGTCGCGGTCTTCGCGGCCCCGGGCGGCCCGGGGCGCGGGCGGCTCGTCGAGGTCCGGCTGGGCCGCGTACATCGGGACAGTGGCCTTGTCGTCTTCGCTCTCCCGGGCCTTCGTCGTGAAGAAGTCGTCGTCCTGGGCGGCGGCGCCCTGGGCGGCCTCGGCCTTGAGGACCTCCGCCGTGCTGGCGGGCTGCGCTTCGATCGCCTCCAGCGGGACGGCCGTGAGCCCGTGACGGGGCGGGGGCACGGCCCGCGGCGCTGGCAGGGGCTCGGGGCTAGCCGCCGGGGCGGCCCGCTGGGCCGCGATGCCCGAGGCGGCCGGGTCCGGGGCGTCGGAGGCGGAGCCGCGAGAGGGCGGCGCCGCGGCGACCAGCCCACCCACTGCCGGCTGCATGACGCGGGGGATGGCTTGAGGCGCCGCGCCCACCTGCTGCGCGGCGAGGCGCTGCATCCGGATCAGCGTGGGCTCCGGGGCGTCGAAGGCGTCCCAGTCGGGGACACCGGGGTCCACCGACGGCGCGCTCGCGACGGGCGACGCCGGCGGCGGGGGTGCCGGGCTCGCCGGGGCGGCGACGAGGCCGGGCTCCTGGACGCCCGCGCCGGCCCCGAGGGGGTGCCCATCGGCGAAGCAGAACTCCACCCAGTCCTCGTAGGTGTTGTTGCAGAGCGAGCAGACCTTCATCGACGCGACCGGGACGGGGAGTTGCTGAGCTTACCGGGGCAGCGGTGTTCGTGCATCCTAGCCCGCCTCGTAGTGCCGCTTGAGGTGGCGCGCGATCACGACGCGTTGGACCTGGTTCGTCCCCTCCACGATCTGCATCACCTTCGCGTCGCGCATGTAGCGTTCAACCGGGTATTCCCGCGTGTAGCCGTACCCGCCGAGCACCTGGACGGCGTCGGTAGTGACCGACATCGCCGCGTCGGTAGCGACGCACTTCGCCATGGCGGCCACGTGGCTGTACGCGTGATTTTGGTCCCGCAGCCACGCCGCCTTGTGCACCAGCAACCTCGCTGTTTCCACGCGGCAGGCCATGTCCGCGAGCATGAACCCGACACCCTGGAAGTCGATGATCGGCGTGTCGAACTGCTTGCGCTGGCAGGCGTAGGCCGCCGCGGTGTCGAGCGCGGCCTGGGCGAGGCCCACGCTAGTGGCGCCGATGGTGATCCGTCCGCTGTCGAGTGCGCTCATCGCGCAGCGGAAGCCCTCGGAGGCGCCGCCGATCAGGCTGCTGGCGGGCACGACGGCGTTCTCCAGGACGAGCTCCACGGTGGGTGAAGCGCGCATCCCCATCTTTTCTTCCTTCTTACCGAACGACAGCCCGGGGGTGTCGCCGGGCAGCAAGAAGGCGCCGATGCCCTTCGGCCCGGGCCCGCCGGTGCGCGCCATGACCACGTACACGTCGGCGTAGCCGCCGTGCGTGATCCAGAACTTGGTGCCGTTGAGGACGTAGTCGCCGCCTCGCCGCTCGGCGGTGGTGCGGAGCGACGCGGCGTCGCTGCCCGACGAGGGCTCGGAGAGGGCGAACGCGCCCAGCGCCTCGCCCGAGGCCAGGCGCGGCAACCACTCGGCGCGCTGCGCGTCGTTGCCGAACTGGGTGAGGATCACCTGCGGCAGGCCGTTGACCGCCACCGTCACCGCGTACGACGCGCTCACCTTCGCGATTTCCTCGAGCACCACCGCGTAGTCGAGGTAGCCGAGGCCGAGGCCGCCCCAGGCCTCAGCGGTGGGGATGCCGCAGAGCCCAGCCTCGCCGAGCCGCTGGAAAATGTCCTTGCGGAAGGTCTCGGTCTCGTAGTCGGCCTTGGCCGACGGCGCCACGTGCGCCAACGCCGCGTCGCGCGCCGCGTCGGCCAGCGCCCTCTGCTCGTCGCTCAGCACAAACATCTCTACGGCTCCGCGCGGCCGCGGGGTCTAACACGACTAGGCCTAGCGGAATCGCACCTCGGTCCGGACCACGCGGGTGGTGGCGGGGAAACCGAGGAGGTCCACCATCTCCCGGGCCTTGCCCGGCTTGCCGTTGACCACGCCAAGGTCGAGTTCCACCACGCCGTCGTCACGCACGCGGATCTGCTCCAGCATCGGCCGCACGTC
>CAYHRZ010000279.1:0-7197 GCA_964359125.1 uncultured Klebsiella sp.
GGCGGTGGGGGGGGGGGGGGGCGGGGGCGGCGGGGGGGGGGCGGGGGGGGTGGGGCGGGGGGCGGGGGGGGGCGCGGCGGGGGCCGTCGTCGCGCGCCTGGGCGAACTCGTTGGCGCCCTCGCCACCGTTGTCGTCGGCGCGTTCGGCCTCGCCGAGCTTCCGGCGGCGGTCCCACTCGAGGAAGGCGCGCAGGGCCACCGCCAGCAGGGTGTCGGCGTCGGGGCGCTCGCGCAGCGCCTTGACGGTGCCGAGGTAGCTCTCGAAGGCCATGGTGCCCGAGGCCTCCTTCAGCAGGCGGGCGAAGCGCTCGGTCCGTAGCCGCGACGACTCGTCGGCCGTGGGCAACTGCCGGACTTCGAAGGCGATCTTGTGCTGCTTCTCCAGCGACTGCCGGGTAGAGAAGTCGGCGCCGCCGGCCAGCGTGAGCGCCGTTCCCGACTTGCCGATGCGCCCCGTTCGCCCGCTACGGTGCAGGTAGATCGAGGGATCTTCGGGGAGACTGTAGTGGATCACGTGGGTGAGGTCCGAGATGTCGATCCCCCGGGCCGCCACGTCGGTGCTGACGAGGAACTGCACCGCGCCGCCCTTCACCCGCGCCATCACGCGCTCGCGCTGCCGCTGCTGCAAGTCGCCGGAGAGCATTTCCACGCCGAGGCCCTGGCGGTCGAGGTAGTTGTGCACCGTCGCGACATCCTCGCGCGTGTTGCAGAAGATGATCGCGCTGCCAGGGCGCTCCTGTTCGATGAGGTCGAGCAGGGCGCGCGCCTTGTGGTAGTCGGGGCTGGTCTCGTAGAGCACGTGGGTGATCAGCTGGACGTTGTCGCCGTCGTGGCTGAGGTGGATGTCTTCTGGGGCCTTCATGTGGGTGCGCGCGAAGCCCTTGAGCGACTCGTCCAAGGTGGCCGAGAACAACAACGTTTGCCGTTCCTTGTTGGCCTTGTCGAGGATCTTCTTCACGTCTTCCAGGAAGCCCATCGACAGCATCTCGTCGGCCTCGTCGAGCACCGCCACCCGGAGGGCCTCGAGCCGCAGGTTGCCGCGGCGCATGTGGTCCATGATGCGGCCCGGCGTGCCGACCACGATCTCGGCGCCGTCGCGCAGGGCGTCTTCTTGGGGGCCGAAGCCCACGCCGCCGTAGATCGCGGCGATCCGGACGTCGCGGTACTTCGCGATCAGGGCCACTTCCTGGGCCACTTGGACGGCCAACTCCCGGGTGGGGGCCAGCACCAGGGCCTGCGTGGCGCGGGCACCCTCGGCCACCCGCTCCACCAGGGGCACACCGAAGGCGGTGGTCTTGCCGGTGCCGGTCTTGGCCCGGACGATGAGGTCCAACCCGGCGATCGCCGGGTCGATGACCGCGGCCTGCACCGGCGTGGCCATGGCGTAGCCCATCTCGGTGACGCCCTTGAGCGTGCTCGGTGCGATGGGGAAGTCGGTGAAGGCGCGGTCGCTGACGTAGTCGCTCGGCCTGGGGGGCATCACGGGGGGCGCGGTGGTGGCCGCGTCGGATTCGATCAAGGTGTTCTCTTCGGAAGGGGCGGCATCTAACGTGCCCGGCCCCCTTGCGCCCTGCGGCGCGTGCCATAAGCTCGACGACTTTTCGGAAGCCGCCCATGGAGTTCGCCGCCGCCTTCCTCTACGCCGTCCGCCAAGGCGGCCGCGTGTTGCTGACGGGCCCCGAGAACCCCGACGGCGACAGCATCGGCGCGTGCCTCGCGGTGCAGCGGCTCCTGGCCACGCTGGCCCCGGGCGTCACGGTGCACGTCGCGGGCGAGCCGGGCTTCCGCTACGACTACTTGCCGGGTGCCGCCGGGATGATCCCCGACGCCGAGGTGGCCGCCTACGACGGCGTGGTCGTGATGGACGGCGACGCCGGGCGACTGCCCAAGCCGGTCTCCGCCGCGTTCAAGAACGCGCGGTGGACGGCGATCGTGGACCACCACCGCTCCACCCGTGCCGAGGGCTACACGCTGGCCTGGCTCGACGGCGACGTCGAGAGCACGTGCGTGATGGTTCGCGGCCTGATGCGGGCCTGGGGCGTCCCCCTCGACCGCGACATCGCGATGCTGCTTTACACGGGCATCATCTTCGACACCGGCGCCTTCCGGCACAGCAACACGCGGCCCTCGACGCACCTGCTCGCTGCGGAACTACTGGCCTTCGACTTCCCGCACTGGAAGGTGTGCGAGAAGGTGTTGGTGGAGCGGCGAAAGGCGGGGCTCAAGCTGCACGCGCGGGTGTTCGAGCAGGCGCGGTTCCTCGCCGGTGGACGGTTGGTCGTCGGCGAGTACAGCCAGGCCCTGAGGCGAGAACTCGGCGCCGGCGACAGCGACGCCGAGGGCGCCGTGGATGCCCTGTGCATGGTCGAGGGCGTCGAGGTGGGCGCGGTCTTCGTCGAGCGCGACGACGGTCGCACCAAGCTCAGCCTCCGCTCCCGGGGAGGCGTCGACGTGGCGGCCCTCGCCCAGCGCATCAGCGCCCGCGGGGGCGGGCACGCCAAGGCGGCGGGAGCGGCCATCGAGGGGAACCTCGCGGCGGCGATCGCTGTGGCGGAACCGGCGTTGCTCGCCGCCGTGGGCGGCTGAGGTCGCGACCTAGGACAGCCCGCCGTCGACCACGAAGGTCTGGCCGGTGATGTAACTGGCGCCCGGCCCAAGCAAGAACCTCACCAGCGGCGCCACTTCCTCGGGGCGACCCAGCCTGCGCAGCGCCACCATCTGCTTGACGCCGTCGATCATCTCGGTAGGCAGGACCTGGGTCATGGCGGTGTCGATGAAGCCTGGGGCGACGGCGTTGACTCGGATGTTGCGACGCCCGAGTTCCCGGGCCAGCGAGCGGGAGAACGCGATGACACCCGCCTTCGCGGCCCCGTAGTTGGCCTGCCCGGCGTTGCCCATCAGCGCGGACACGCTCGTGAGGTTGACGATCGCGCCCTTGCGTCGTGGGAGCATCGTGCCGGCGAAGGCCCGGCACACCTGGAAGGTGGCGGTGAGGTTCGTGGCGAGGACCTCGTCCCAGTCCTCGTCGGGCATGCGGAGCACGAGCCCGTCGCGGGTAATGCCCGCGTTGTTCACCAGCAGTTCGGCGCCACCCTCAGCCTCGGCGGCCGCGAGCAGCGCGGCCACGCCCGCGGGCGTGCTCACGTCGGCGCACACCGCCACGGCGTTGCCGACCTCCTCCACCGTGGCCCGGGCCGCCTCGGCGTTGCCCCGGTAGTTGACCAGCACCCGGGCGCCGGCCCGTCCCAGTTCCAGCGCGATGGCCCGCCCGATGCCGCGGCCACCCCCCGTGACCACCGCCACCTTGCCCTGCAGTTCCAAGACTACCTGCCGCGCTCGTCCATCTGGCCGTCGCCGTCGCGGTCGCGGCCGGTCTTCACCACGTTGCCCGCCTAGTCCAGCAGTTCCCAGAAGTCGATGCGCGCGTCGGCGTTGGTGTCGCGGTCCTTGCGGCGGCCCCGGCCGTTCTCGTAGTACTTGAACAAGTCGAAGGTGCCGTCGAAGTTGGTGTCGACCTCGCTCATGCTGCGCTTGCCCTGGATGTAGTGGTCCACCCAGTCCACCCGGCCGTCGAAGTCGCCGTCCATCTCCTCCTTCACCCGCAGGCCCGCCTCGTCGAAGGCGGAGCGCACGTCGATCTTGCCGTCCCGGTTGAGATCGACGTCTTTCTTGAGGAGCAGCTTGTTGCCGCCGGACTCGCGGTAGTAGTTGATGATCTCCGCCTTCTGGTCCCCGTCGAGGTCCACCTGGACCTCGTTGAGCCCGTCGGCCGTGGCCCGCGAGGAGAGGATGGTGGCGGTGCCTTGGGGGATGGTGGCCACCGCGGCGACCGGTGCGTCGACCGCGCCGGTGGTGGGGCAGCCAACCAGGGAAAGGAACATCAGCATCGGCACAACTCCGCCGGGTCGGGGAAGGGGCGCGACGTAACCCGCCGCGCGCCCCCACGCGCGGGAGCACGCCGCGCGGGTCGGTTTCGTAATACCTTCGCGCGATGCAGACCGACGCCAAGAAGCACCTCCTTGTCGTCGACGACGAGCCCGTGATCCTCCAGATCCTCAAGGCCGTCTTCGAGGAAGAACCGTGGAAGCTCACGCTGGTGAGCACCGGCGCCGAGGCCAAACGGGTCATCGAGCAGGGCCGGGTGGATCTCTTGTTGACCGACAAGAACCTCCCCGACGTCAACGGCATGGAGTTGCTGCGGATCGCCAAGGCGCGGGAGCCGCTCACCGAGGTGATCATCCTCACCGGCTACGGGTCGCTGGAAACGGCGATGGCGGCCATCGAACTCGACGCCTTCGACTACGTCCTCAAGCCACTCAACAACGTCTTCGACATCCGCAAGAAGGTGCGCCAGGCCTTCGCCAAACAAGACGTGTCGCTGGAAAACCGTCGGCTGATCGCCGAGTTGAGGGAGAAGAACGGCGCTCTCGAGGCGGCGTTGGAGGAAACGCGCGCGCTGCAAACGGAGCTCATCCAGAGTGAGAAGCTCGCGGGCATCGGCACCCTCGCGGCCGGCATCGCGCACGAGATCAGCTCCCCGCTGTTCGGGATCATGGGGCTCGCCGAGGCCATCGCCGACGAGCAGGACCTGGGTCTGGCCCAGTCCTACGGGCGCGAGATTGTCGAGTACTGCCGCACCGTGAGAGACATCGTGGTGGAGCTGTCGAGCTACTCGCGGGCGGCGAGCAGCGAGTACCTCACGACGGTGGAGTTGGCGCGCGTCATCCAGGACGCGGTTCGGCTGGTCGAGCGGTCAAGTGACACCGTCGGCGTGCGCTTCGAGACCAGCGTGGAGCCGGACCTGCACTTGCATGCCCGGACCAACGAGATCCAGCAGGTGTTCGTGAACCTGGTGAAGAACGCCTCGGAGGCGGTGCGGCAGGCGAACGAGGAAACCGGGAGGGCGGTACCAGGTGTGGTGCGGGTGGCGGCCGGACGCACCGGCAACCACGTGTGGATCACCGTCTCCGACGACGGCCCCGGCATCGACGCCGAGAAGCAGAAGTTGATCTTCGACCCGTTCTACACCACGAAGGCGCCCGGGAAGGGCACCGGGTTGGGACTGAACATCGTCTACCGCATCGTCACCAAGTACCGGGGCGCCATCCACGTCGACAGTGCGCCGGGCCGGGGCGCGATGTTCGAGCTGCGGTTCCCCTTCGAGCGGTAAGGGAGCGTGCGCCTCGTCAACCGAGTCCGCACCTTCGTGCTGCTGGCAGCCGTGGTGCCGCTGCTGGTGCTCGGCGTCGCGGCGAGAGACGCGGCCCTCGACCAGACGCAGGAGACCGTGGCCCGGGCGCAGGTCGACGCCGCGCAGCAACTCGCCGCCTCGGTGGGGCGGGCGCTCGACGACATGGAGCGCGTTCTCGCCGCACAGATGGGCAATTTCCGGCTGGACACCGCGCCCGACGAGGCGCGGACGGCGCTCCTGGTGTCGACGTGGCGGCTCTTCCCCGAGGTCGCGATCCTGCTGTTGCTCGACGCCGACGGCGTGGAGCTGGTGCCGGCGGTCTACGGGGCGAACGCCGACGAGGCGGGCGTGCACGACGTCGTGAGCCAGGACCGGCTGGCGGCGTTCCGGGGCAGTTTGCCGCTGGCCACCATGCCGGTCACCCGTCTCGCCCCGGTCTTGCACGAGGGCGAGCGCTCGGCGGTCCTGCCGCTGTTGTTCGTCTCGCCCCACGGCGACGGCCTGGTGCTTGCGGCGGAGCTGTCGCTACGGCCCCTGGCTCGCGACCTCCTCCGGGCCCGAGAGGGCGACCGCACCACGATGTTGCTCGCCACCAACGGCGCCGTGCTCCTGGCCGGTGGCCGGTCCGTTCCCTTCGACCCGGTCTCGCTCGTGCCGCTCTTGCGCTCCGCGGCCGCCGACGCCCGGGTCGAGGACGACTACCTGGTGGGAACCGCGTTGGTCCCGGACCGCGAGATGGCGGTGGCCGTGGTGGACCCGGCCTCGGTGACCGACGAGGCGCTGGCCGCGGTGGAGCGGCCCACCCTGTACGTGGGCTTCATCGCGCTGGTGGCGGCGGTCATCGGCGGCGGGCTCCTGGGCCGGTCGATCACCGTGCCCGTCGAGCAACTGCGCGAGGCCACCCAGGCGGTCGGCGAGGGCGCCCTGGACCGCCGGGTGAACCTCCCCGGGGGCGACGAACTGGGTGAGTTGGGCCGTTCGTTCGACCAGATGACCGACCGCCTCGCGGCCAGCATCAAGGAAATCGAAGACAAGCGGGCGATCATCGACCGCTACAACCGCGAACTGGAACAACTGGTGAGCGAGCGAACCGCGCAGCTCGTCGAGACGCAGGAGCAGCTCGTCCAGTCGCGACAGCTTGCGGCGGTGGCCGAGATGAGCGCGGGGCTCGCGCACGAGCTCAACAACCCCCTCGCGGGCGTCCTCGGGCTGTTGCAGGTGCTCAAGCAGATGCGTGCTGGCCAGGCCGAGGCTGGCCTGCTCGGGAGCGCCGAGGAGCAGGCCCTGCGTTGCAAGGAGATCGTCGCCAGCCTGCTCCGCTTCACGGCCAACAGCCGCGCGGCGGGGGAGCACGAGCGGGTGGATCTCGCCGGCGTGGTGCGCGACGTGGTGGGCTTGGCGGGGAGCGCCTTCCGCCAGCGGGGCGTGGGGCTAGAGTTGGAGGCCGACCCTGGCGAGTTGACGATCCTCGCGCACCCCGACGAGCTTGGCCGGGCGCTGTCGCAAGTCCTCACGGCGCTGCGAGGCATCGCGCAGCCGGGGTCGGCCTTGAGCGTTGGCGTAGGACGGGTGAAAGGGGAACTCCTGGCGCGGGCGGAGGTGAGGTTGTCGCTGGAGGCGGTGATCGACAGCGAGGACGACTGGCGGGCCAGCGCGCTGGGGCTGTGGGCGGCTCGACAGGTGCTCGTGTCGCACGAGGCGCGGCTCGAGGAGTTGACCGTCGCGACCGGTCGCGCCTGGCGGCTGGTGGTGCCGTTGGCCGACGCGCCCCGGCGGGGGACGACGTGAGTCGAGAGTGGCGAGCCATCCTCGTGGTCTTCGCGATCTTCGCGATCGGGTTCCTCGGCTACCGCGAGATCTTCCACGTCGACGCCGCCGACCGGTTCCGCGTCGTCCGGGTCAGGGGCGAGGTGCAGCACGTCCGGTCCGGTGGTGGCGAGGACCGGGCGGTGGAAGGGGCCAAGCTCGCCGAGGGCGCCCGGATCGTCTCGAAAGGGGGGACGGCC
>CAYHRZ010000280.1:0-1540 GCA_964359125.1 uncultured Klebsiella sp.
GCCAGGGTAACGCCGAGACGCTGTCCCTCTCGCTCCCCGCCTCCGGCGAGTCGTCCGCCGTGGCCGACCTCCCCGCCCTCGACAACACGACCATCACCGTGTCGGGCTACGAACTGGGCACGCTGGTGGCCTGGGGGAAGTCGCCGCCCGTGACCGCCGACACGGGCACCGTCGACGTGCCGATCTTCGTCGCGACGCCCCGCGAGATGGCGCGGTTCGGCGGCCTCACCGACGGCGTCACGGCGTCGGCGGGCGCGTCGCTGGGCGACGGCCGGTTCTTGATGCTGGGCGGCTTCGGCAACCGCAGCACCGGTGGCCTCGGCGACGCCCTGGACCTCACCGGCCTCATCGACTTGGGCGTCCCGAACGAAGACCTCTCGTTCGAACCGGGCGCGGTGACCCTGCCCGCCTACACCGACGGCAACGGCGTGGAACACGAGGAGCGAGGGGGCGCCACGCTCACCGCCCTCACCTCAGGCCCCCAGAAGGGCCAGTTCCTCTACGTCGGGGGCGGGGCCACCGACCCGGGACGCGACGGTACCACCATCACCCCGGAGGTGCGGTATTTCGACCCGGAGGACCTCAGCTTCTCCGAGCCGCTCCCCACGCGCGACGCCCTCGCCGTCCCCCGGAGCCTCCACGCCGCATCGGCGAACACCGACGGGGCGGTGCTGGTGTGGGGCGGCTGGGGCGTCACGAGCAGCCGATCGCAGATCTGGAACGTCACGACTGGCGAGTTCTTCGTCGCGGCGGAGGAGAAGTTCACCGACGTGTACGGACCCGACGACGCCGGCGGGGTGGGCAGCGCGCTGGCGGATCTCGGCGACGACGGCACGATGGTGTGCGGCGGCATCCACGTCGACGATTACGACAGCGACACCGTGGCGGAGTGGAAGCTCACCGACGCCTGTTTCCGGGTGAACCTCCGGGGCGAGGACGCCGAGGAGCTGTTCCCCGGGCTGCCCAAGATCGCGGCACAGACCCTGGTGGCGCTCCCCGACGGCGACGTGCTCAGCTTCGGCGGCGTCGCGAGCACCGCCACGCTCGAGTTCACCGACACCACGCCGGCCACCAGCGCCGTGTACCGGTACTACCACGGCAGTCACACCTGGACCCAGGTGGGCAACATGCTGCTCGACCGGGCGGCGGCCACGGCGGTCCTCGTCGACGAGACCACCGTGGTCATCGCCGGCGGCTCGGAAAGCTGGGGCCCGCTGGCCACGGCCGACCAGGCCCTCTCCTGCGTGGAGGTGTACGACTCGGTGGCCAACACGTCCGAGATGGTGGGCGAATGCGACGAGGGCGACGAGAACGCCGGTTTGCCGAACCGCGCGGAGTCGCCCCTGGCCATGGTCGAGCCGGGGCTCGGCGTGCTCTTCGCCGGCGGCGTCGACGGCAACAACGGCGCCCAGGACGGCGTCGCGTTCTACCTCTTCGGCCGCTAGCCCGCGAGCGTTCGTACGAAGGCGAGGAACGCCGGGGCGCTGTCTTGCAGGTTGGCCACCTGCAGGTCCGGTGCCCGCGAGGCCAGTTCGGTGGG
>CAYHRZ010000280.1:1550-7193 GCA_964359125.1 uncultured Klebsiella sp.
GCACCGCCCGCGCGGGCGCACTGGATGTCGGCCACGGTGTCGCCGACGACCACCACCTCCCCCACCCCGAGTCCCCGGCCAAGGGCGCGCTGCCGCGCGACGGGAACCAGGCCGTCACGGTCCGGCGCGTCCTCGCTGAACACGCCCCAGTCGAACCGCTGCCACAGGCCGGCCGCCGACAACTTCACCCGCGCCCCCTCGCGCCAGTTGCCGGTGAGCAGGCACACGTGGGCGAGGCCCTCGACCGCCGCCAGCACGCGCGACAAGCCCGGTAGTACCTCGGTCCGGCAGGGGTCGGAGAGCTTCCTCCCAAGGGCCGCGAGGTAGGCCGAGCGCAACGAAGCCCCGCGACTCGACGTCCAGTCGCCGCCAAACTTTCGCGCCACGTCCTGGCAAATCACGTCGTCGGTGGAGCCCGCCACGTGCACGCCCTCGGTGGCCTCCGGCCAGCCGTGCAGGTCGAGGAAGGCCTCGTCCAGGGCCTCGCGCCCCGCGCCGCGCGTGCGAACCAGGGTGCCGTCGATGTCGAAGCACAACAGCGGGAGCGACACCGGGTCGCCCTATCCAGGCGGCGCACCGTAGTCGGAGGGAACCACGCGCGCGCCCGCGTTGTCGGGTAGCATGGAGGCATGGCAGGCCGCGTGCGCGTCTGGCACCCAGATTACCCACCCACGCCGATCGAGCGGCTGCTGGACCTCTACCACGGCTCGGTGCCCGCACCGCTGCCGGAGGGCGTCGACACGTCGCTCCTGGTCACCCAACAGCTCAGGACGGTTCGATCCTTCCTGGACGGGTGTTTCTCGGTGGTGCTGCTCGGTCACGAGATGGTCCGTGCCGACTCGAGCTGGCGCATGCCCGCCGGGCCGGCCGCCCGCCAAGCCGCCGCCGAGGCCCTCGCCCTGCGCCTCCGCTTCGGACAGGTGCACGCCCACGGGGCCCGGGTGCCGCTTTCCGCCCGCTGGTTCGAGTTGGAGGAAGTACCGCACGGCACGCGTTGCCTCGTCCGACTCGTCGAACTGCCCGCAAACCACCTGCGTAGTTTCCTGGCGGTGAACCTGGGCAACGACCCCCGTGGGCCATGGACCGAGGTGGCGGTGGGCGACGGCTAGTCAGCCCTCGTCGAGCCAGGCCTCCAGGACCGGGCGCGGCACCAGCCCGTCGACGGGCAAACCGGCGGCCAGGCGAGCGCGGATCTCGGTGGACGACACGTCCGGGAAGGTGGGCACCCCCTCCACGCCCAGCGATCCCCGCCCCACGACGACTGGCGCGAAGTCCCGCTCGATGGCGTCCCAGTCCCGCCACTTGTGCACGGCATCGAGGTTGTCGGCACCGAGCACCAGGCGCAGTCGATTCTCCGGGTGGCGAGCGGCGAGCGCCCGCAGCGTGGTGATGGTGTAGGAGGGTACCGGTAGCTCCGCCTCGACCCCCACGGCGGCAAAGCCGGTCCCCAGCGCGGCACACAGGCGACGACAGGCCTCCAGCCGGCGGGGGAAGGGCGCCAGCGACTTGTCGAAGGCGTGCTGGTAGGCCGGTACGAGCCACACCTCGTCGACCTGGTCGGTCCAGCGCAGCCACGCGGCCACCATCGCGTGGCCCACGTGCGGGGGATTGAAGCTGCCGCCGAAGACGGCTACGCGCACGAGCCCTCCGGGGGGCGTGATACCTATCGGCCCCGTGATTCGGCTGTACCACGTCGTCAAAAGTTATGGAGACCGCGACGCGCTGCGCGACGTGTCCGTCACCATCGAGAAGGGCGAGATGGTCTACATCACGGGGCCCTCCGGCGCGGGCAAGACCACGCTCCTGCGCCTGCTCTACGGTGCCGACGTGCCGACGACCGGCAAGATGCTGATCGGCGGCGTCGACGTGAGCAAGCTCGACCGTAGCGCGCTGCCGGGCCTGCGCCGGAACATGGGCGTGGTCTTCCAGGACTTCAAGCTCCTCCCCCGGCGCACGGTGGGCGAGAACGTGGCGCTCGCCCTGGAGGTTATCGGGGCTGGGAGCGAGTCGATCCGGCGGCGGGTGCCGGCGGTCCTGAACATCGTGGGACTCCGGGGGCGCGAAGACGACTTGGCGGGGGTGCTCAGCGGCGGCGAGAAGCAGCGAGTGGCCATCGCCCGGGCGATCGTGAACGACCCACCCATCCTCCTGGCCGACGAGCCCACCGGGAACCTCGACGGCGCCATGGCCGTGGAGGTGATGGAGATCATGCAGGCCATCAACCTGCGCGGCACGACGGTGCTGGTGGCCACCCACGACGTCGGGCTCATGGACCGCTTCCCGTACCGGAAACTGCGCCTGGTCGACGGGCGACTGGCGGCGCCGAACCCACGCCCGGCCGGGAGCCGGGCGTGAACGCGGGCATCCTCCGACGGGCGCTGCGCGGCCTGCGGGAGCACCTCTACCTCTTCGCCGTCGCCACCGGCGTCATCGCGGCGGCCTTGGTCCTCCTGGGCATGTTTGCCCTGGTCGTGGTCAACGTGCGCGCCATGGTCGGCGGCTGGCAGCACGACGTGCACGTCTCCGCGTACTTCAACGCCGACGTGTCGGCTGAAACCCAGGCCCTGGCCCGCTCGGAGGTGGCCGGCCGGGCCGAGGTTGCGAGTGTGGCGCTGGTCACGCCGCCCGAGGCGGCGGCCTGGATGTCGGAGCGCATGCCAGAGATGGCACCCGTCGTCGCCGAACTCGGCGCCGAGGCCCTGCCCGCGTCGCTGGAAGTCACCCTGCGGGCGGGACACCAGGGCGGCGACGCGATCGAGGCCTTCGCCGACTCGCTCATGGCCACCGAGCGCTTCGCCGCGGTCGACTACGGGCGGGAGTGGGTCGCGCGGGCATCGAGTTTCTTGGACTTCCTGGGCATCCTGGGCCTGGCCCTGGGGGTCATCATCGGCGTGGCCGCCCTGTTTCTCGTCGGGAACACCATCAACCTCGTCGTGCTCGCCCGCCGGGACGAACTCGAAATCCTCCGCCTCGTCGGCGCGTCCGACACCTACATCCTTGGCCCTTTCCTCGTCGAGGGTGTCGTCCAGGGCTTGTTGGCGGCGGGCCTGGCCTCGGGCCTGCTCCTGGGGGTTCACCACGGCCTCCTGGTGCAGCTGAGCGAAGTGGTACCCGTGGCGTTTGGCGCCACCAGCCTTACCTTCCTGCCCGCCACCATGCTGCTGGCGCTGGCCGTCGGCGGGGTAGCCATCGGCGCCCTGCCCGCGTGGGTGGCCGTGCGGCGCTTCCTCGCGGGGTTGCCCTGATGTGGGTCGCGCTCCTGGCGTGTGTCCACCTCGCCAGCGCGCAGGCCCCAGCACAGCAACTGCTGGCGGAGATCGAGGCTTTCGATACGCAGGCGGCGATGTTGACCACGCAGATCGAGACCCTCCGCGGTACCCTGGCCGCGGCAGAATCGGACCGGCAGGCCAAGCTCAGCGCGGCGGAGGCGGCGGAGCAGAAGGTGGCCAGTCGCGCGGGCACCGTCACCCGGCTGGTCCACGCGCTCTACCGGATTCGGCGCCTCGGCCTACTGAGGCTGCTGTTCGGCGCCGAAGACCCGGTCGAACTCCGCAGGCGCGCCTACTACATCGAGGCCGTGATCGCGGCGCACGCCGCCAAGGGCGCCCAATACACGCACCTGGCCGCCGAGGGCCGTGCGGCGGCGGCGGCGGCGGCGAGCGCCAACGCGGCGACGCGACAACTCGAGGGACAACTGGTCGCCCAACGCGACGCCCTCGATGTCGAGCGAAAGCGCCGGCTGGCCTTGCTCCGTGAGGTGCAGCGCCAACCGGCCCTGGCGGGTCAGTACCAGGCGGAGGTGTCGGAAGCACGGGCCACCTTCTCCCAGTCCGTGGCCACGAGTCAGAGCACGCTGCCGGCGTCGGTGGGCGGCAACGACACCGCGAGCTTCCGTGCGCTGCGAGGGAAACTCCGAAAGCCACTGGCGGCGGGGCGATTGCTGCGGGGCTTCGGGGGCTACGCGGACCCGGCCACCGGGGCGCGCCTGACCAACCTCGGCGTCGACTGGCAAGCGGCGGCGGGTTCGCCCTTCGTGGCCGTGGCGGACGGCGTGGTCACTCGCGCGGGGTACGTCCGGAGCTACGGGCAGATGGTGATGCTCCAGCACGGGGCGTACACCACGCTCTACGCGCACGCGAGCGCCCTTCGCGTCGGCGTCGACCAGCGAGTGCACGCGGGCGACCCACTCGGGACGGTGGGCGCCACGGGTGTCGCCGACGGTGGACAGGAGCGCCTGCACTTCGAGATCCGCTACAACGGCACGCCGCAGGACCCCGCAGAGTGGCTCTCGCCGTGAGCAGCCGGCGCCGCGCTGGCTACGCCCTCTCCTTCGCGGCTGGCTTCTGCGCGGCGGTCTTGCTCGGCGGCGCGGACCCCTACGCCGGGCTGGAACGCCTGGGGCGCGTGATCTCCGACGTCGAGGGGCACTACGAGCGACCCGTCGACGTCGTCGTCCTCGCCGACGCGGCCCTGCGCGGCGTAGCGAGCGCCCTCGACGAGAACAGCGCCTACTTCTCGCCGGAGCAGTGGCGCGCGCTGCGCGACCGCGAGACGGGCATGGTGGTGGGCGTCGGGGCAGCGACGACCGCGGCCGCTTGCGGCCTCCTCGTCGAGGCCGTAGACCAGCACGGACCCGCCCAGCGCGCAGGCGTGGCAGAGGGGGACTGCGTGACGACCGTCGACGGACACCCCGCGACGGCGGCAGCGCTCGAGGGCCCGGAGGGCACTGCGGTCCGCCTGGGGATCCACCGGGACGGCGAGCCCCGGGAAGTCGCCGTCCTGCGTGGGAGGGCGCGGCCGCCCGCCGTCGCGGTGACGCCGCTCCCCGGCCGTCGCGTGCGGGTGGTCGTCGCCGAGTTCGCCGACCCGGTGGCCGCTCCCCTCGCCTCGAAGATCGCCGTGGTGGAGCCCACGCCGCGGGGGATGGTGCTCGACCTCCGCGGCAACCCGGGGGGTCGGGTCGAGGAGGCCGCGGCCCTGGTCGACTTGTTCGTGGGCCAGGGGACGATCGTGACGACGAAGCGGCGGGTGGGCGGCGACAGTTCCGTGCTCGCCACGGCCGCGCCGGGCGACTGGACCTTCCCGGTGGCCGTGCTGGTCGACGGGAGCACGGCCAGTGCGGCGGAGATCGTGGCGGGTGCACTCCGCGACCTCGGGCGGGCCAAGTTGTACGGGAGCCGAACCTACGGCAAGGGCTCGGTGCAGCGCGTGTTCGCCTACGACGACGGCGCCGCCCTCAAGCTCACTGTAGGCCGGTACTACCTGCCGAGTGGCGCCCCCATCGCCGACCACGCTGGACTCGAGCCCGACGTCCGCGTCGCGGTTCCCACGAGCACCGGCGGCGCCACCCCGGGCGACCCGGTCCTCGACCGGGCCCTCGTCGACCTGGCCGCAGCCTCAAGCGGTCGCTAGGCGCTGCGCCCCGCTCCCTTGCTCCCGTAGCTCCCCGTGCAGCCGCGCGAGTTCGGTGAACGCGCGGCCGATCACCCGGGGGTTCGCCCCGGTGGCGGCGCCCGCCGTCCGGGGGAAGTGGGTGACGGGAACCTCGCGGATCCGGAACCCGGCCGCCCGCGCCCGCACGAGGATCTCGGTGTTGACGAACGCACCCACGCTGCGAATGGGCACGGCGGCGAACACGCGGCG